>CALFNR010000182.1:0-33696 GCA_937903005.1 uncultured Lachnoclostridium sp.
AAAAAAGGCTTATTATTTTTATGCTTGTATTCTGCTTTTTTATAGGACAAGTTAAGTCTAATAGGGTGGTTGGAGCCGGTTCCATCACAGAACGAAAGTTTGTCGTTTTGCTAATGAGAGGAATGAAACTATCGAAACAGCAGGACACAACAGCAGAAATTATTCAAGCAGCATGTAAGAAAAAAATTGTTAAGGATGTTGACAAAGCACAGCTTTCAAAGAAATTGACAAAAGAGCGCGCCGCAATTTATTTGTGTCGTATGGATGTTAAGGTGAACGGTTCTACATATGATAAAAAGAAATACGAAATGGTACGGGATTATAATCGAATCTCAGATTTAAAGTCCATGAAAAAAGCTTCGAGAGCATCGGTTATAAAAATGTACTGCAAAGGAATCATGGTTGGTTACTCGAACGGGTATTATGTACAGAGCAGGAAGTTTAAGGGGAAGGAGACAGTGACAGAGACGGAAGCAAAGACATATGTGAACCGGCTTTGTAAGGAAAGTAAGCGCAAAGCAATAAGTCCGGATGGACAGTTAATTAGAAGTACAAAGCTTCCGAAAAATGCTAGTAGTTATCCTTATATTTTGACTACGTATCCGAATTGGTTTTATGAGAGGACGTTTGAGTATCAGAAAACTGTTTTTCACAAAAAACCAGTTGTCTTAGAGGATTTTGCAAGCCCAGTTCAGATTGGTAAGATGAAATTTTACAATGGCACAACAATGGAAACAGTCAAAGAACAGTATCTAATGAATTGGTGCAAAAAGATAGAAACGAATATGAAGATGCGTTTTAACGTGGACTATCGTACGATTGATTCATCATGGGTTAATGAGTTGAGAAAAACGTATTATGTATTTGATGATGCAGAAACGAATAAAAGTCGAACAGATGATATTAAGGAATATGTTAGGCAGGTGAAAAAGAATAAGATTGTTGTTAAGGGAGCTAGGGTGACGGTGGAGCCGTCTAGTTTGTATTATTGTAGAACTAAATTTATTCGTGTATATGTAAAATTTAAAGTTTGCAGTGGAAATGTTAATTCACAGAGGTTAATATATTGTGATGATTTAGATGTTATGAAATTACAGAAAAATAAATGGAAGGAATGTTGTTTTGACATTGGAATTGGATCTTATAATGGTTATAGCTTGGGAAATGATTATTCGGTAGTTGATAACAGATTACTACAAGCGTAGGGAGAGGAGAATCGTAATAAGAAAGTATATATTAGTACTTATAATACTATTATTTTTTTCTAAAGGAATGTGTATTAAAGCTGAAAATATTTCTTTAGTTGACGATGGTAAAATAATTTTTAGAACAACTGATACAAAAGCAACATCAGGTGTACGTTGGAAAACAGTGGGTTTTTCTATCACAAGAGAACGATGTTTAACGGGAATAAAAGCAAATGGTGGTTATCCTCTTAGAATGGAGCATGCAGTAGTTTACTTAAAAGATGAATGGAAAGATGAGCGTGCAAGTGCTTCAAAAGTCTACGTCACCTTCACCATCCCCCAATCCGTAGTAAGCACCGCCTTAGTCAAAGCTGGAATGGGAGATATAAAACATGACGATATTTTATATCTCCACGGTATCTTCCAAGTCACTCATAATGGCAAAGACTACGGAAGTAAAAAGTACAGTTTGCCAGCAATTTCGTCTGCGGAGGCCTGGGCAAATCCAGATGATTTTCGAGATCGTTTTGATGTTAAGGTGCTTTACAAAGCACCAGATGAACCCATAAGCATACAATACAAGACATCTGCAGGAGACATCATGGAAACAGATACATACCCTAATACAAGATGGGTTAAGCCAGGTACAAAAGTTTCTGTAGATTTGTCGGAACAAAAAATGTATCAAGGGAAAAAATATAAGCTCTATAAAAGTTACATTCGAAATTATTTAACACAAAAATCAATATCTGGTTCTGGAGCCAACACATTAACAGGAGACAGTTTTAGTAAAGTACAAAAACGAACCATTCGTCAACGAGTTGGTGGTGTTCAATTTGTTGCGATTATGAGGCAAGTGAAAGAACCAAAGTTAGAATCTGAAGAAAGTCTAATATCTGAATGGGATGAACCATTGCCGCGGGGAGTCATTGCGGCAGATGAAAGAGGAGCATCCGTCTATGATGTGGAAGCAGGAATACCTGCAACTGAGTCTTTATATCTGAATGTTTTTTCAAAAAATTATTTGTTAAGTTATGAATTTGAAAATGTAGTTGGATAGAAGGAGTATCAAATAACCTTCCAAAAAACATACCATTTAAGATGGACAGAGCTAGAATATGATGCACAGTTTCATGTGATTCGTGTGCCAAAAAGTCAAACAACAACGGTTTCAAAAACGGTTACAGTGACTAGGGAGTATTCTTATTGGGAGCTTGTAAAGCTTGAATATTATACAATAAAGGATGCAACCATAAAAAATCAAGTTTTACCTAAGGGGGCTGTATTGCTCACTCCAAAAGAATACACTCCTCCTAAAATGAATTATGTTCAGTACAAAACAAAGGGTGAACATTTGAAAGAACCTTCTTTTCAGAAAAATGTAACATTATCAAGTGAAACGATTGACGGAGGCGACTCGTGTCCAGCAGTTCCTACTGAAGATTTTCAATTTATGGGAGAAAAGGAGATTGGAAAAATAGAAGTAAGAAATGATAAGATTAAGTTAGGACAAAAGAATATTTCCACAGATGGCTGGAAACAGGCAAAGACGGAAAAGCCAATGGTATGGGATGGAAGTGAAGAGATTGGTCAAGACGTTCTTTATGAGAGTCATTTACCAATTCCGAGAGAAACAGCGAACGATGTATATGAAACTACTGGCACAATCACCTATCAGGCAACAGTGCAACTTAACAGTACAAATAAAGAGAATATATTCTTTGGAGTAGAAGAACTGACAGATGTTACGGTTCATACACCAACTGTATGTGACGCAAGCGTTTCAGATGATAGAGAATTCAATCAATTGGTTTTGCCAGATAGAACAAAAGCATCCCTTATTCTGGATCGAAGCTTTACTTTGTACATACCAATGGAAGGAGAACATCTGCAGATTCCAGGTTATGGCTATCGTGATTATGGAAAGTATATTGAGGAAAGAGAGGTGCTATTTCCTTTCGATGTATATCAGGGGTCTAAGTATTATCCAGCAAATACGTGGATTACGATTACAGAGGATAGCGTAGATTTTTATCTTCCTATATGGGTAAATGAGGGAAGTTATACAATTGACTGTCGGGCGAGCTCTATTTCAGCAAAAGCAAACCAGGCAGAAGAAATGGAAGAAGAACTTGCCAATCTTCAGATAGACAATTATGTTGCAATCTGTCAAATCCCAGTGGAAGTGTCAGGAAGACTGTATGGATTGCAAATTACAGACATATCGGATTATCCTTTGTGGTATCCTGTCTTTCGAAAACAAGGTTCACTAAAGCATTCAGGGCTTCGTTATTTTGTGGGAGACAAGAATCAGAATGGTGTACATAGAAGCGATATAAAACCATTGACGCTTCCACTTGTAAGTGGAAGCCATCCATACAATACACAGGCAGGTATTACAGCAACTGGCTATACATTTCGGTTTACGCTTAACACCATAGGACAGTTTTATGGAGAAAATGATTATGTACAGTTAACGCCTTCTTTTTTCTATCTTTCGAAGGATGGGAAGAAGCGACAAGAAGTAGATATCTATTATAACGAAACAATTAATTGTCAAAAGGAGGCGCTCGTTAGAGTTGGAAGTTCAATGGATCTTGCCAATATAAAAGAAAGATATTTAGGTAATCCATATATGTCGGTTTCAGAAGAAGAAATAAAAGAAAAGCAGCGTTTAACAGGTCAGAACCAAAGTGAGATTATGTATCAATTAAAAGGAATGTTTACGTTTCATCATATACTCTTGTCTGAAAGTTTTAGAACTTATACAGGGAAAAATTATTCTCCAACAGGTACGATACCAGTCAATGTTGATGAAAAAAAGGCGGCTTTGTCAAAGCAAAAGTGGTATGGAGAGTATTATTTGCCAAGCCAGGTATATGTTGTGCCAAAGAACTTTGATTTAGTAGAGGCAGAAGAAACCTATGGAAGTTTTAATTTTAGGGAGGATTTTTGGCTAAAAGATGGTTATATCATGGTTCAATTTGATATTGTGACAGTTAAGAATGGTAAGAGACATCTAAGTTATACCAATCTGGCAAATGCAAAAACAGGTTATTGTAACATGTGGAGGATGGAAGGTTTTAATTATCATAAGATGGATTCAGATGGAGTTGTATGGCAACTAGAGGATGGGGACACATTTTTGTACAATGCCAGACGAAGAGCTTCACTTGATTATAGAACAGGAGGAACACACTAAGTACTGATAAATACTCTCGGAATCAAAACATTGGTATTTCCTTAGAAATTTTCTCATGCTATACTTAAGAAATGAAAGAGGTGCATTATGAAAATATTACATTCAAGTGACTGGCATTTAGGGAAAAGCCTAGAAGGGCAAAGCAGATTGCCAGAACAAGAACAGTTTTTAGAAGATTTTATACGGATAGTAGAAGAAAATGAAATAGATGTAGTTTTGATTTCGGGAGATATTTATGATAGTGGTAACCCACCAGCAAAAGCAGAGCAGATGTTTTATGATACATTGAAAAAAATATCAAAGCATGGGGAGCGTCTTATTCTTGTGATTGCTGGTAATCATGATAGTCCAGAACGATTGACAGCGGCAAGGCCATTGGCCATGGAACATGGAATTGTTATGGCAGGAACTCCAAAGACAATTGTGCCAGAAGGAGTTTACGGACAACATCAGGTGATTCGTTCAGGAGAAGGATTTATCGAAGTAGAGATACATGGAGAAAGAGCGGTAATTCTGTTAGTTCCATTTCCAAGCGAAAAAAGGTTAAATGAATTTTTGTATGACACAATGTCAGAAGAGGATGAAAAGCAGCAGTCTTATAATGAAAGAATAAAAGAATTGTTTGCACAGTTAGAAAAGGAATTTCGAGAAGATACCATTAATCTTGTAATGGCACATATATTTGCAAGTGGTGTTGAAGAGACTGGTTCAGAGAGAAGTCTTACTTTGGGTGGGAGTTATCTTGCTGATAGCAGTGTTTTTCCAAAGCAGGCGCAGTATATTGCATTAGGTCATATTCATCGCATGCAGACAGTTCCAGGAACAAATAAGCGTGCCAGATATTCAGGGTCACCAATTCACTTTAATCGAAAGGAAATTCCTTACGAAAAGAAACTGCTAAAAATAGAAGTAGTACCAAAGGAACCTGCACAGATCACTGAAATTCCATTGCCAATTTATAAGCCAATCGAGGTATGGAAATGTGACAATTATGCCGAGGCTTTGAGAAAGTGTGAAGAAAATTCGGACAGAGCGTGTTGGGTTTATCTTGAAATAAGAACAGATTCCTATATTACGGAAGAACAGATCAAAGAACTAAAGATGTGGAAGAAAGATATTTTAGAGATAACTCCCATTTTACCAGATCAAGAAGCACTGGAGAATGAATTAAGTGAAGAACGTGAGAAGTCATTTCATGAGTTATTTTTTGATTTTTACAAACGGGAACGTGGGGTTGAACCAGAAGAAGAACTTGTTAAGCTGTTACATTCGATTATAGCAGAGGAGGAAGAAGATGCGGCCGATACTACTGAAAATTAAGGGTTTAAATAGCTTCATTGAGGAGCAGACAATAGATTTTGCCAGACTTATGGAACCAGGATTGTTCGGTATCTTCGGACCTACTGGAAGCGGTAAGACCACTATTTTGGATGGAATAACCCTTGCACTATACGGAGAAATAGCCAGGAAGAGTAAAAATTTCATTAATACAAACTCTAAAAGTGCAAGTATCTTATACGAATTTCAAATTAGTGGAGCTGAGACAAAACGCTATCGTGTGGAAAGAGAATTTAAGAAAGATGCGAATAAAGAAGGGTACAAAACAGGAAAATGCCGATTGAGCGACATTACAGGTGATACGCCGATTGTGTTAGCCGATAAGGTGAAAGAGGTAAATAACTGTTGTATTGATATTATAGGGCTTAAATCAGATGATTTTCAAAGAACGGTTGTACTTCCGCAAGGAAAATTTAGTGAGTTCCTTAAACTGGATGGGAAAAATAGAAATGAGATGCTAGAGCGGCTTTTCCGTCTACAGCCATACGGAGATGGACTCAATCGGAAACTTAAGGAAAAGAGTGATGAGATTAGTCACAATCTATCTAATCTGGAAGGACAGCTTAAAACCTATGAGGACGTTACAGAGGACAAGCTAAAGGAAATGAAAGAAAAGGTAGAAAATCTTACAGAACAATTTAAGGAAAAAAAACAGTCGTTCCTTGAGTGCTGCAAAATCTATGACAACGGAAAAGAAATATGGAATCTGCAGATAGAAAAGGAGCAGCATAGTAAGAAGAAGGCTCAACTTGATGACAGGAAAAAAGAGATTGAGCAGTTAGAATTGGAAATGCTGCTCTCCAAAAAAGCAAACAAGATTTACCCATACATTGAGTCATTAAATCTTGCGTTAAAAGAGGAAGAAGAAAAACAGAATGAGCTTGCTTGTTTGAAACAAAAACGGGATTTATCAGAGCAGAATAAAAATGCAACTGAACAGGAGTTTTTAAAATGGAAAGACGCAAGAGAACGGGAACTTCCTGTATTGCGTGAAAAGATACAGTCTTACAAAGATGCAATTGGATATCAGGATGAGTATAAGCAGTTGAGTCAGCAGAAGCAGTCATTCCAAAAAAAGCTCAAGGATAGAGAAAGCAAGTATCAGAAGTCTCAATCGGATGAAGCTGAACTGAAAAAGATAATTGATGAAAACAATGAGAAGATAGAAAAATTACAAGAAAGTCAAAAAAAGTACGAGATAACCGCAGAAGTAAGACAGCAAATTCAAGTTGGTGCAGGATTGGAACAACAGGCTTCGATGCTGGCTGAAAGAATTGAAAAAGCAGAACAGGATTATAGAAGGTTAGAAGACGAAAAGAGTCAAAAGGAGATTTATCTAAGGAAACTGACCAAAGTGTTATTTTTGCAAGGAGTCGAGGAACAGAGTTCTATTGCAGACTATCAGAACTCACTATACGAGTTAAGGGAGAAGAAGAAGCTGTACGCAGACTATGTGGCAATAAAAGAATCAAAAATGCAAGAACTAAATAGCTGTAAACAGGAACTGAATAAGATTACGAATCAAAAAGCAGAGAAAGAGCAGATATATTTAGAACAAAAAAGGCAGAAAGAGATATTGGAGATTGAGATGCTGTCTTATCAGTTAATGCAGACATTGCAAGAAGGAGCACCTTGTCCAGTATGTGGTTCTGTGCATCATGAAAAGGTTAAACTCCACGAAATCGACTCAGAACAGTTTGCAAAAGTGAATAGTGAATTTGGCGATTTAGAAAACCAAATTCGCGATTTAGAAAAGAAGGAATTTGGTCTCACAGAAAGCCAGAATCGAATTCAGTCAGAGGTACAAGAGTTTGAGAATAAAATCACTGAAGTAAAGCTAGAAGCAGATAAATTAACCGAAGAAGAAATAGAGAGACGTTTAAAAGCTTTGCCAGAATATCAGCCAGCGAAAATTGCTTTGGAAATGGTTAGTCGTTCCATTGATGAGAAAGCAGAAAGTTTACAGCGTGACAAAGAGGAATACAATAAATGCCAACAACAGTTAGAGGAACTGCTTGAAAAGGTTTCATACCAGTCCTTTGCAATAGCAGCAGAAAAATTGTATAAGTGCGATGAAATGCTTGAGAAGATTAAGACGAACTTGGAAAGGGGAGGAAACATAACAGAACAGAAACGTAAGGATTATGAAGAATGTAAAAATAAACAGAACGATTTGAAAACGGAAATTGCTATTTGCCAGGAAAATATCCGGAATATAAATGAGCGTATTGAAAACTTAAAGATTAAATTCATAAACAGCGTTTCGCAATACGATTTCACTGAAATTGAGGATACTTGCTTAAGAGAAAGATTACAAGTTTGTCTAGAACGAGAAAAGCAAATGGAAGAACAGTATCGTGATACGGAAGAACGCAAAGAAGTGGAAAGAGAAAATTATCTTAAGCTTCAAGGTAAATATCTTGAACTGCATGCGGCATTTGAACTTTTAAAAAATCGTATCGAACAGGATACTAAAAAGGTGGAAGCAATGCTTCAAGAAGAGAAGTTTGATTCTATCCAGTCCTGTGTTAGTGCACGAATGACGGAATCCAGGCAGCAAGAAAAACAAGAGTCAATAGATCGCTATAGAACTGAATATGCTGAAAACAAGGGCATATTATGCAAAATAGAAGAGCAGCTTTCTGGAAGAAGCATTGCGCAAGATCAATGGTTAGCACTGGAAAGAAAAAGGCAAGAGGAAGAAAATGAGTTTGAGGAACTAAAACTTACACTAGGTAATCAAAAGCACTCTTACGATAGAATGTTAGCGGACTGGGAAAAGTTAAAAGACTTATTATTAAAAAGAAAAGAAATCGAGCATCAAGAGAGTTTAATGGCAGATTTGATACAACTGTTTCGAGGGAAGAAGTTTGTAGAGTATGTTGCATATTCGAAACTCAAGTACATTTCTAAAGCAGCAAGCCATCGGTTACATGAGATTTCTAATGGAACTTATGGTTTAGAGCTGGATTCTACTGGAAAGTTTATGGTATGTGACTACAAAAATGGTGGTGTGAAGCGAGATGCCTTTACCCTATCAGGTGGTGAGACATTTTTAGTATCCTTATCGTTGTCTTTAGCACTTTCCGAACAAGTGCAATTAAAGGGGACAGCTCCACTTGAACTGTTTTTCTTAGACGAAGGTTTTGGTACTCTGGATGATGAATTATTAGAAGTTGTTATGAGTTCGCTGGAACGCATACAGAATAAGCGTTTAACTGTGGGAATCATCAGTCATGTAGAGGCGGTAAAAAACAGAGTGCCAATTAAGCTGGTTGTGTCTCCAAGTGTTTCAGGATTAGGTGGAACGAAAGTCCGTATTGAAAAAAATTAAGTTCATATTCTTTCTGAAAATGGTTACCCTAATACAAAATAGTAGAAAGGTGACGGGTATGAAAGAAAAGTTTGAACAGGAAGATGTAACACTAAAAGAAGCGAAAACTTTAAATGGAAGACGAACGGACTTAGCATTAGAGGTTCGAGAGAGTTTTCCAGAGGATGATGTTGAAATTAAAGGTGTTGTTTTAACAAAAGAAGAAGTAGAAGATAAGGACATCATGGTAACAACACTGGAAATAAAAGATAAACATGGTGAAGAAGCAATGGGTAAGCCAATGGGAACGTATATTACCATTGAAGCACCCCATTTGAATGAAGATGATGAATCCTATCACCGGCCACTGTCTAATGAGATTGCAAAATATGTAAAGAAATTAGCTGGTGGTCTGGAAAATAAATCAGTACTGATTGTTGGATTAGGTAACAGGGAAGTGACACCAGATGCATTGGGACCACAGGTAGTAGATAATTTATTTGTTACAAGGCACTTGATTCGTGAGTTTGGAGAAGAATTTAAAGAAAAACACAAAATGGAGACAGTAAGTGCCATATCGCCAGGAGTTATGGGCCAGACAGGTATGGAAAGTGGCGAAATTCTTGCAGGTATTATCTCTGAGACAAAGCCTGATTTAGTGATTGCTATAGATGCATTGGCTGCTCGTAGTGTACAGCGCCTTAACACAACCGTTCAGATTACGAACACAGGCATTAATCCAGGAGCTGGTGTTGGAAATAATCGAAAAGCTTTGAATAAAGATAGTCTTGGAGTAGATGTAATTGCGCTAGGGGTTCCTACCGTTGTAGATGCATTGACTATCGTTTCCGATCATCTAGAAAGTTGTTTATCAAAACAAGGCTTTTCAGAAAAAGAAATCGCTATCTTTATTCAGGAAACCAATGATGCAGCAATGCGGAGTATGTTTGTTACACCAAAAAGTATTGATGAATCTATAAAACAAATCAGCTATACTATTTCGGAAGCATTGAATCAATGTTTCTGTGCATGCTTGTTACAATAGAGCACAGTGTGTAATGATACTTTGTCTGATTAACAGTTATATTTTATATTTCATGGAATAAACTATATAAAGTATGTTTATTGGCGGTGATAGTGTGGAATCGGTTATTTTATATAGACAAAAGGGGAAGAGTCGTGTTTCTAAATTTGTATTGGCAATTTTAGGACTCACTATTATCGCGGTCAGTGTTTCTTTTGCGGGCAATGCCGAATCTCAGAAACAGGTAAAAAAAATATGGGAGAGGGCTTTTCACGATTTTGGTACTACGTTAAGTTTGCAAACAGTTGAAAGCTACGCTCCCAATTTACAATATGGCTTGTACGCAGCTTCCGGTAAAGAAAAATTTCCAAACTGGGAGCAAGAATTACTCTATGGAAAGTTAGAAAAAAAGCAGAATACATTGGTAAAACTTGTGGAGGAACTTTCTAAGGAGGCAGCAGACGAAAACATTCAAGAAGCAAGTGTTCTTGACCAGACGCTGATTATTGATAAAGCCTTAGAAGAAAATAATGAATCAACAGAAGTAGGAATTATATATGGTGAAAATTATTTTGAAAAAGAGCAGAATGAAGCAGTGAGTTCTAAAGTTTTAAATCAAAATAAAAAGATAATCGGTAATTTAAAGAAAACGAAAAGTTTAGATTATTTAATCAATAATTTTTACATAGTCGATTCCACAACAAGCATTAATAAGAGTGTTTTCAATGTGGAAAAGCTGTTAAAGAAAAAATGTACTATGAAATTAAATGCAGACAAACCGCAGATATTAATCTATCATACCCATGGTGGTTCTGAGGCGTTTGCAGATAGCGATGGAAGTAAAAAGGATTCTGTTGTAGGTACTGGTGCTGAACTTGCAAGAATTCTAACAGAAGAATATGGCTATAATGTCATTCATGATGAAACCTGTTATGACATTATAAATGGCAGGATTGAACGTTCCAAAGGATATGATAAGTCTTTGTCAGGAGTGAAAAAGACTTTGAAAAAATATCCGTCTATTGAAGTTGTGATTGACTTGCATCGTGATAGTGCGAGTCAGCATCAAAAACGTGTTACGACAATTAATGGGAAAAAGACTGCAAAGGTCATGTTTTTTAATGGTTTAAGCAGAAAAGCTTCTGGAGAGAACATTTCGTATCTAAAAAATCCAAATCTCCAGGGAAATCTTGCGTTTAGTCTGCAGCTGGAGATGAAGGCTATGGAGTTATATCCTGATTTTATGACAAAAATTTATCTAAAAGGGTATCGCTATAACCTGCATTTAAGAGAAAAATCCCTTCTTATTGAATTAGGGACGGATTTAAATACGGTGCAGGAAGCCCAAAATGCAATGGAACCATTAGCAGAGGTTTTAAACGAAGTATTGAACGAATAAATGGACTATGCTATAATTACAGACAATGAAATTTGAGATTTTCAAATAAAGATTACATTGATAGATAGAAAGAGGTACAAATGTCAGCTATTGAACAAAGTAAAATAAGAAATTTCTGTATTATTGCCCACATTGACCATGGTAAATCTACATTAGCAGACCGTATTATTGAAAAAACGGGTCTTTTAACAAGTAGAGAAATGCAGGCACAGGTTCTTGATAATATGGAACTGGAAAGGGAACGTGGTATTACAATTAAAGCACAGACGGTTCGTATCGTTTATAAAGCAAAGGATGGGCAAGAGTATATTTTTAACTTAATTGACACTCCAGGACACGTGGATTTTAACTATGAGGTTTCTAGAAGCCTTGCAGCTTGTGAAGGTGCAATTCTGATTGTAGATGCAGCACAGGGGATCGAAGCACAGACACTTGCAAACTGTTATTTGGCACTGGACCATGACCTGGAAATCATGCCAGTTATCAACAAAATTGATTTGCCTAGTGCAGAGCCAGAGCGGGTTAAGGCAGAGATTGAAGATGTAATTGGACTTGATGCAGAAGATGCCCCACTTATTTCTGCAAAGCAGGGAATTAATATTGAAGATGTACTGGAGCAAATTGTAACAAAGATACCAGCTCCATCAGGCGATGCTAAGAAACCTTTAAAAGCGCTTATCTTTGACTCTATTTATGATCCATATAAAGGGGTTATTATTTTCTGTCGTATTTTTGACGGAAGTGTGAAAAAAGGTACTTTAATGAAAATGCTTGCGACACAGGCACAGGCGGAGGTTGTAGAAGTAGGTATCTTCGGTGCAGGTCAGTTTATTCCATGTGATGAGCTGTCTGCTGGTATGGTTGGTTACATTACTGCCAGTTTAAAAAATGTAAAAGATACACATGTTGGTGATACCGTAACAGATGCCAATAATCCTTGTGCAGAAGCATTACCAGGATATAAGCAGGTAAATCCAATGGTTTACTGTGGTATGTATCCAGCGGATGGTTCCAAGTATGGTGATTTACGTGATGCGTTAGAAAAACTTCAGTTAAATGATGCGGCATTGCAGTTCGAACCAGAAACGAGTATTGCGTTAGGATTTGGTTTCCGATGCGGCTTCTTAGGACTTCTTCATTTGGAAATTATCCAGGAACGTTTAGAGCGAGAATACAATCTGGATATTGTAACGACAGCTCCAGGCGTTGTATATAAAGTTTATAAAACAGATGGTGAAGTGCTTGAAATTACCAATCCATCCAATCTTCCTGACCCATCTGAGATTGATTACATGGAAGAACCAATTGTTAGTGCTGAAATTATGGTAACAACGGAATTCGTTGGTTCTATCATGACTTTATGTCAGGAGAGACGTGGTGTATATCTTGGTATGGAGTATATGGAACAGACAAGAGCGCTGCTTAAGTATGAGCTACCATTGAATGAAATTATCTACGATTTCTTTGATGCTTTAAAATCTCGTTCCAGAGGTTATGCTTCATTTGATTATGAATTAAAAGGATATCAGCAGTCAGAACTTGTGAAATTGGATATCCTTATTAATAAAGAAGAAGTAGATGCCCTTTCCTTTATCGTTCATTCCAGTACAGCTTATGAACGTGGAAGAAAGATGTGTGAAAAATTAAAAGAAGAGATTCCAAGACAACTGTTTGAAATTCCAATTCAGGCAGCAGTAGGAAGCAAGATAATTGCCCGAGAAACAGTAAAAGCTATGAGAAAAGACGTTTTAGCAAAATGTTATGGTGGCGATATTTCACGTAAGAAGAAACTTCTTGAAAAACAAAAAGAAGGTAAGAAGAGAATGCGTCAGGTTGGTAATGTAGAAATACCACAAAAGGCATTCATGAGTGTATTAAAGTTAGATGAAGAATAATAAGGGGAGGCATAAAGCCTCCCTTTTTGCTTGCCTTATAGGAAAGACCTCTGTGAGTCTTTACCTATAAGGCCAAAAAGCCCCTAAAAAACAGGGGCTGGATGCACACGAGCGGGTAAGGAACTCACACTTTGTTCTAAAGACAAAAAAAACGTGAAAGGATATAAATTATGAAAGAACTAGCAATCTATGTACACATTCCATTTTGCGTACAAAAATGCCGTTACTGTGATTTTTTATCAGGTCCCAGACATTTAAATAAAATAGACGAATATCTGGATATGCTTCTAATAGAAATCAGTCAGTACAAAGACTTAATAAAAGAATATCAGGTAAGAAGTATTTTTATAGGTGGTGGGACACCTTCTATTTTAAATGCAAATCAAATTAGTCGTGTCATGTCCGCTTTGTGGGATGTGATTGGAGATCGGGTTATGGAGAATATAGAAGTAACAATTGAATCCAATCCAGGAACACTGACAAAAGAAAAGTTAAAAGCATATCAGGAGCTGGGGATTAACCGTATTAGTATGGGACTTCAGTCTACATTTAACGATGAATTAAAAAATCTTGGACGAATTCATACCTATGAGGAATTCTTAGAAGGGTATAGACTCGCCAGAAAAGCTGGCTTCCAAAATATAAATATTGACTTAATGTCAGGCCTGCCAACTCAATCGCTGGAAAAATGGGAAACCACCCTTTCTAGAATTATAGAATTAAATCCGGAACATATTTCAGCGTACAGCTTAATAATAGAAGAAGGAACGAATTTCTACGAACAGTATGGAACAGAGGAAGGAGAAAAAGAATTGCCTTCTGAAGAACTGGACCGTCTTATGTATCAAAAAACAAAAGAACTACTGTTAGAAGCTGGTTATAAGAAATATGAAATTTCCAATTATGCAAAACCTGGTTATGAAAGCCGCCACAATTGTTCCTACTGGACAGGAATTGATTATGTAGGCATTGGTTTGGGTGCATCATCGTTGATTCAAAAAAACAGGTATCGAAATGAAGAAAACATGGAATGCTATCTTAAGATGCTTGTTCAGAATAAATCAGTCAGACAGCTAGAAGAAACATTGGACAGACAAAGTGAGATAGAAGAGTATATGATATTAGGACTACGCATGATGAAAGGAGTTAGTAAGACAGAGTTTTTCAATCGTTTTGGGGAAACTATGGACAAGAAGTACGGTGAGATACTTTCTCGATTAAAAGAATTGCAATTAATCGTTGAGAAAGAGGATTTTGTTTCCTTGACAGAGAAAGGTATTGATGTCAGCAATGAGATATTTACCATGTTTATGGAATGAATTTGAAAAATAAAAAAAATTACTTGACAAAGAATATTGATAGTGGTATTTTATCTATAAAGATATTAGCACTCTATATCAATGAGTGCTAACAACTAAAAAAGTAAGTCAGAATTATAGATTTCGAAGGGTGTGACAAGATGAACTTAGATGATAGAAAAAAGAAGATATTACAGGCTATCATCAAAACCTATTTGGATACAGGTGAACCTGTAGGATCAAGAACTATTTCTAAATACACTGACTTAAATTTAAGTTCTGCAACTATTCGAAATGAGATGTCTGATTTAGAGGATATGGGATTTATTATCCAGCCTCATACATCAGCAGGCAGAATTCCTTCCGATAAAGGATATCGGTTTTATGTTGATCAGCTTATGAACGACAAGGTAGAGGAACTCAATGAGATGAAAGATATCTTAATTGACCGAACAGATAAAATCGAAACGATGTTAAAGCAGGTTGCGAAAGTCCTAGCAGTGAATACCAATTATGCGACGATGGTTACGAAACCACATTACAAACATCGTACTGTTAAATTCATTCAGCTTACCGAAGTGGATGAAACTCATATGTTAGCAGTTATTGTAATCGAAGGAAATATTGTAAAAAATAGAATCTTAGATTTAGTCGAACCTGTAGATAAGGAAATTGTATTAAAGTTAAACATAATATTGAATACATTCCTTCAGGGATTGGATTTAACAGAAATAAATATTGCGTTAATACAAAGAATTAAAGAACAGGCTGGACCATATGGAGACTTAATTAATAAGATTTTAGATTCCATAGCACAGGCAATTGGTGAAGAAGAAGATGTTGAGATTTATACAAGTGGTGCAACAAACATTTTGAAGTATCCAGAGCTGAGTGATACAGAAAAAGCAACAGAACTGCTTTATACATTTGAAGAGAAGAAACAGCTTACGGAACTCATTACGGATAAGATGGGTGATGAAGAACAGCAACGAGGAATTCAAGTGTATATAGGAGATGAAACTCCTGTTAAATCAATGAAAGATTGCGCTGTGGTAACGGCAACTTATGAAATTGGTGAAGGTGTATATGGAAAAATTGGAATAGTTGGACCAAAACGAATGGATTATGAAAAGGTTGTAGGTACACTGCAATCCTTGATGAGCCAGCTAGATGATATCTTCAAGAATGAGTAATACTTTATGAAAGGTGGAAATAAGTTGAAGCAAAAGGATAAGACAAAAGTGGAAGAAAAAGAAACAGTAGTTGATGAGGAAGAACAGGAAACTGTAGAAACCGAAGCTGCTGAAGAACAGACAGTAAAAGAAGCTGACACAGAAGAAGTAAAGGAAGAGGAAATTCCTAAGTCCGATAAAAAGGCACAGGAAATTAACGATAAGTTAATGAGAACAATTGCAGAATTCGATAATTTCAGAAAACGTTCTGAAAAAGAAAAAAGTGCAATGTTTGAAATTGGAGCGAAAGCTATAATTGAAAAGATTCTTCCAGTACTTGATAATTTTGAAAGAGGCTTAGATTCCATTTCTGAAGATGAAAAAGGAAGCGCTTTTGCACAAGGCATAGAACAAATTTACAAACAATTTGTTACAGTTTTAGATGATGCAGGTGTGAAAGTAATCGAAACAGTAGGAAAAGAATTTGACCCAAATCTTCATAATGCAGTAATGCATGTGGAAGATGACACACTGGGAGAAAATATAATAGCCGAAGAGTTCCAAAAAGGTTATATGTATAAAGATTCTGTGGTTCGCCATAGTATGGTTAAAGTAGCTAACTAAAAATATTTAATATATATGTTGCAAAAAACTTTGATATGTAAGCAATGATATAGGAGGAATAGATATGAGTAAAATTATTGGAATCGATTTAGGTACAACAAACTCTTGCGTAGCAGTAATGGAAGGTGGAAAACCAGTTGTTATTACAAACGCTGAAGGTATCCGTACAACTCCATCTGTAGTAGCATTTTCAAAAACAGGTGAAAGATTAATTGGTGATCCAGCAAAACGTCAGGCTGTAACAAACGCAGACAAAACAATCTCTTCTATTAAGAGACATATGGGTAGTGACTATAAAGTAGCAATTGATGATAAGAAATATTCTCCACAGGAAATTTCAGCTATGATTCTTCAGAAATTAAAAGCAGATGCAGAAGCATATCTTGGAGAATCTGTTTCAGAAGCAGTTATTACGGTTCCTGCTTACTTTAACGATGCACAGAGACAGGCAACAAAAGATGCTGGTAAAATCGCTGGTTTAGATGTGAAACGTATCATCAACGAGCCAACAGCAGCAGCATTAGCTTATGGTCTTGATAATGAACATGAACAAAAAATCATGGTTTACGATTTAGGTGGTGGTACATTCGATGTATCTATCATTGAAATCGGTGACGGTGTCATTGAAGTATTAGCTACATCTGGTGACAACAGACTTGGTGGAGATGACTTCGATAACAAGATTACAAACTACATGATCGAAGAATTCAAGAAACAAGAAGGTGTTGACTTATCCGCTGATAAGATGGCACTTCAGAGATTAAAAGAAGCTGCAGAAAAAGCGAAAAAAGAATTATCTTCTGCAACAACTACGAATATCAACCTTCCTTTCATCACAGCAACTGCTGAAGGACCAAAACACTTTGATATGAACTTAACTCGTGCAAAATTCGATGAATTAACACATGATTTAGTAGAAAGAACAGCTGCACCTGTTACGAACGCATTAAGAGATGCTGGTTTAACAGCTTCTGAATTAGGTCAGGTATTATTAGTTGGTGGTTCTACACGTATCCCAGCAGTACAGGATAAAGTAAAACAATTAACAGGAAAAGAGCCATCTAAATCCTTAAACCCAGATGAATGTGTTGCTTTAGGTGCTTCTATCCAAGGTGGTAAATTAGCAGGAGATGCTGGTGCAGGTGATATCTTATTACTTGATGTAACTCCACTTTCTCTTTCTATTGAAACAATGGGTGGTGTTGCTACAACATTAATTCCTAGAAATACAACAATTCCTACAAAGAAGAGCCAGGTATTCTCTACAGCAGCTGATAATCAGACAGCCGTTGATATTCATGTAGTTCAAGGTGAAAGACAATTTGCCCGCGACAACAAAACACTTGGACAATTCAGATTAGATGGTATTCCACCAGCAAGAAGAGGCGTTCCTCAAATCGAAGTTACATTTGATATCGATGCAAACGGTATTGTTAATGTATCTGCTAAAGATTTAGGAACAGGTAAAGAACAGCACATCACTATCACATCTGGTTCTAATATGTCCGATGATGATATCGAAAAAGCTGTAAAAGAAGCTGCAGAATATGAAGCACAAGATAAGAAACGTAAAGAAGCAGTTGATACACGTAACGATGCTGATGCTATGGTATTCCAGACAGAAAAAGCTTTACAGGATGTAGGCGACAAAGTTGACCCATCAGAAAAAGCTGCAGTAGAAGCAGATTTAGCTCACTTAAAAGAATTAGTTGAAAAATCAAATCCAGAAACAATGACAGAAGCAGAAGTTGAAGAAATGAAAGCTGCAAAAGAAAAAGTTATGAACGCTTCTCAGGCAATCTTCCAGAAGATGTATGAGCAAGCTCAGGCAGCTCAAGGTGCACAGGGTGCAGGTCCAGACATGAACCAAGGTCAGTCAGCTGATACTTCTTACCAGGATGACGTTGTAGACGGAGATTATAAAGAAGTTTAATGATAAAAGCTTTCTCGCATAGCGTGAAAGAATGTCATAGACAGTTAAGAATCGACCATAAGCATAAGTGTTAGTCACTTTGCTTATGGTTGTTATGACTAAAGGGAAAACGAAACATAGGCAGTTGATTTTTTGTGCGTTTAGTTATAATGAATAGGCGGTCAAGTGTGACGGCCTATTTGTGCAATAGGATATACTGGTGAAATATTGAAATATTAAGCAATTTAGTAATGTACGATTGCACCAATTGACAATGAAATGTTGGAAGAATCAGCAGCATCTTGCTGGTATGGGAAGGTGGAAGAAATGGCGGAGAAGAGAGATTATTACGAAGTCCTTGGCGTCTCAAAAGGTGCTTCGGATGATGAGATAAAAAAAGCATATAGAGCTCTTGCAAAAAAATATCATCCAGATATGCATCCTGGTGATAAAGAATGTGAAGAAAAATTCAAAGAGGCTTCAGAGGCATATGCAGTTTTAAGTGATGCAGAAAAGAGAAGACAATACGATCAGATGGGACACGAAGCATTTACAGGTGCAGGTGGTGCCGGAGGATTTAACTATAGTGACTTTGATATGGGAGATATTTTTGGAGATATCTTTGGAGATTTATTCGGTGGCGGCAGATCCAATCGAAGAGCAAGTAATAGTCCGCAAAAAGGCGCCAATGTCAGAGCAAGTGTTCGTATCACATTCAATGAAGCTTGTTTTGGTGTAGATAAAGAATTAGATTTAACTTTAAAAGATGAGTGTACGCACTGTCATGGAACAGGTGCAAAACCAGGTACATCTCCTGAAACATGTACAAAATGTGGTGGTAAAGGCCAGGTTGTGTATACACAACAATCCTTATTTGGTATGGTAAGAAATGTTCAGACTTGCCCAGATTGTAATGGAACAGGAAAAGTTGTAAAAGAAAAATGCCCAGATTGTCACGGTTCAGGTTACATTGCGTCTCGTAAGAAAATTCAGGTATCGATACCAGCAGGTATTGATAATGGCCAAAGTATCCGTATTCGTGAAAAAGGTGAACCAGGCATCAATGGAGGACCAAGAGGTGATTTACTAGTTGAGGTTGTAGTATCAAGAGATCCAGTATTTATTCGTCAGGAATTTGATGTTATCTCAACAGCTCCAATTTCTTATGCGACAGCTGTACTTGGCGGAGATGTAAAAATAAAGACAATTGATGGTGAAGTAATTTATACTGTAAAACCAGGAACACAGACAAATACAAAAGTCCGTTTACGCGGAAAAGGAATTCCTACTCTTCGTAACAAAGCAGTTCGTGGTGACCATTATGTAACTTTAGTTGTGCAGGTTCCAACAAAGCTTACACAGGAACAGAAGGAACTGTTAAGAAAGTACGATGCTTCTTTGACAGGTGGAACAGCAGAAGCACAGTCAGTGTCTGAACATGACCATGAGCATAAAGGAAAAAAGAAATTTTTTAAAAAATAGTAGATTCCATTTTGTTCTTAACTAGGAAAGTTCTCTGCGAGCCCTTCCCTAATTAAGAACAAAGTGCCCTAAAAAACAGGGCACAGGATGCGCACGAACGGGTAAGGAAGTTAGTCGCTAAAAGACAGCCACACCCGTTCGGCGCGGCAAAGTGTGAGTTCCCTGTAGCAGACTGAAAACATGAGGGTATGAGGAACTCACACTTTGTTCTGATATATAATGTAGGGTGTTACAAAGAAAACTCTTTTGACACCCTATATTTTTGCGTGTAAAAAGATTGTTTACTCAATAGGAAAGTTCTCTGCGAGCCCTTTCCTATTGAGCAAAAGGCCCCTAAAAAACAGGGGCAGGATGCACACGAGCGGGTAAGAAAGTTAGTCGCTAAAAGACAGCGACACCCGCTCGGGGCGGCAAAGTGCGAGTTCCTTTTAGAGAACTTAAGCCGCGAGGGTGCGAGGAACTCGCACTTTGTTTAATAATTGAGTTATGGAATACTCAAACTATAAAACATAGAAAAATAGAAAGACATGAGGAATAAGATTATGAAATGGAGAAAAGTATCCTTAGCAACTACAACAGAGGCAGTAGATTTAATCAGCTGCTTATTTGATGAATTAGGATTTGAGGGAATTCAGATAGAAGACCATGTTCCACTAAGTGAAGAAGAAAAGAAAAGTATGTACATTGATATTGTTCCAGATCTTGGTGTGGATGATGGCAAGGCAGTTGTCAGCTCATATGTTGACATGGAACGGAGCGTAGAAGAAATGGAACAAAGCATTCAATCCGGTTTAGATGAACTAGCAATGTTTACAAACTTAGGAGAACGCAAACTTACATTTGATGTGACAGATGATGAGGACTGGATTAATAATTGGAAAGCTTATTTTAAGCCATTTCGTGTAACAGATGATATCGTAATCAAGCCAACATGGGAAACGTTAGAGGAAGTGAAAGAGGGCGATATTGTAGTTGATATCGATCCAGGAACAGCATTTGGTACTGGTTCTCATGAGACAACAAAACTAGTAATTCAAGGAATGGAAGAGTATTTACAGGAAGATACGGAATTATTAGATATTGGCTGTGGAAGTGGTATTCTATCCATTATTGGATTAAAACTTGGCGCGAAACATGCAGTTGGAACAGATATCGATCCAATTGCAGTTGAAGTAGCAAAAGAAAACGCAACGGTAAATCAAATTGAGGAAGGGAAATTCGACGTATACGAAGGAAATTTAATTGATGATGAAGCACTTCAGAAAGAAGTAGGGCTTGGGGCATACGATGTTGTAGTCGCAAATATTTTAGCAGATGTAATCATTCCTTTATCTGCACACGTATCTAAATTTATGAAGAAAGACGGTATTTTCATTTCTTCAGGTATCATCGATATTAAGAAGGACGAAGTGGAGGCTGCTTTACTTGAAAATGGCTTTGAAATTGTTAAGATTACCCGCATGGGTGACTGGTTCTCATTCCAAGCAAAATGTAAGTAACTTCCTATGTCGATTCATTGACATTTTAGAATATCAATGATAAGATAACTGTATTCTTTTGAAAGGCACGGTTGTAAAATGCACTGGTTTTATATAGAAAAAAGTCAAATTAGTGAAGATAAAATTAGAATAACTGGTTCTGATGTAAACCACATCAAAAATGTCTTACGAATGGAAGTTGGAGAACATGTTGTCATCTGTGATCGTGAAGGAAAGGATTACTATTGCGAGATTGCATCCTTGGATAATGAAGAAGTAATAGCGAAAATCAATCAGATAAATGACACGGAATCAGAACTTCCTGCAAAGATTTATCTGTTCCAGGGAATTCCAAAGAAGGATAAAATGGAGCTGATTATACAAAAGGCAGTTGAACTTGGTGTACATGAAGTGATTCCAGTTTCTATGAAACGTTGTGTGGCAAAGATAGAAGAAGGAAAAAAGGAACAAAAGAAATTAGAGCGCTGGCAAGGAATTTCTACTTCCGCTGCAAAGCAGTCTGGAAGGGGGATTATCCCAGAGATTCATTCGGTGATGAGCTTTAAAGAAGCTGTTTCTTATGGAAAAAAACTGGATTATTGCATTGTACCTTATGAATTGGCTGAGAATATGGCTACCACAGTGGAACAGGTAAAAAATGCGTGTAAAGGTAAATCAATTGGAATTTTCATTGGCCCTGAGGGTGGATTTGATGAAAAAGAGATTGAACAGGTACAAGAAGCTGACTTTCATGCAATTACGTTAGGAAAACGAATTTTAAGAACAGAAACGGCAGGGCTTACAATTCTATCTATATTAATGTATGAATTAGAACAGAAACGCGAAAACATGTAACTAACTTGGGCGGAAAAAAGGAGTTTGACAAATGGAAGCGTATTTAGATAATGCTTCGACAACAAGACCTTTGGAAAGTGTTAGGGAAATTATGAAGGAAACATTGGATGTCTGTTATGGCAATCCATCTTCCATGCACAACAAAGGCTTTGAGGCGGAAAAGTATATAAAGAAAGCGAAAGAGATTATTGCATCATCGCTTAAAGCAGAAGAAAAAGAAATCATTTTTACGTCTGGTGGTACAGAATCCAATAATATGGCTCTTATTGGAGGCGCCATTGCTCATAAGAGACAAGGGAAGCACATTATTACAACTAAGATTGAACATGCTTCCGTTCATAATCCACTTATTTTCTTGGAAGAGCAAGGGTATGAAGTGACCTATCTAAGTGTTGATAAAAATGGTTATGTGGACCTTGATGAATTGAAACAAGCAATTCGAGAAGATACGATTTTAGTTTCTATCATGTATGTGAATAATGAAATCGGTACATGTGAAAAAATTGCCGAAATCAGTAAAATAGTGAAAGAACAAAACAGTAAAGCCTTATTCCATGTGGATGCAATTCAAGCATATGGTAAATATAAAATTTATCCGAAAAAGCTAGGAATTGATTTGTTATCCATTAGTGGCCATAAATTGCATGGACCGAAAGGAGTCGGTGTACTGTATATTCGTGATAAAGTGAAAGTTCAGCCAATTATTCATGGAGGCGGTCAACAGAACAATATGCGTTCTGGAACAGAAAATGTGCCAGGAATCGCCGGGTTAGGGGTTGCCGCACAGGAAATATACAAAGACCATTCGGATAAGGTCGAACATCTTTATCAACTGAAAGAACATTTTATAGAAGAAGTAAAGAAAATTGATGGTGTAACCGTAAACGGAGTTAGTGGTATCTCTATTAGAGAAACGGCCCCACACGTTGTGAGTGTGAGTTTTTTGGGAATACGTGCAGAGGTGCTTCTCCATGCATTAGAAGAAAGAGGCATCTATGTATCCAGTGGTTCTGCCTGTGCATCGAATCATCCACAGTTAAGTGGTACATTACAGGCAATCGGAGTGAAAAAAGAACTATTGGATTCCACGATTCGCTTTAGCTTTTCGGTGACAACAACAATGGAAGAGATAGATTATGCACTTAATGTTTTGAACGAACTGCTTCCGGTACTTCGTAAATTTACAAGACATTAATCACTAACGTATCATAGCAAGAAAAGGGAAAGGAAATACAAGTATGTTTCAAGCATTTTTAATTAAATACGCAGAAATCGGAATAAAAGGTAAAAACCGCTTTATTTTCGAAAATGCTTTAAAAGACCAAATTGCTTTTGCATTAAAAGAAGTAGAGGGAAGTTTTCAAGTAATCAAAGATCAGGGTAGAATCTATGTAGAAGCAGAAGGTGAATTTGATTACGACGATGCAGTAGAAGCTATGTCAAGGGTATTTGGTATTTCGCAGATTTGCCCAGTAGTCCTCGTAGAAGATACTGAGTGGGAAGGGATAAAACAGGCCGTAAAAGCATATGTAGAGAATGTGTATGGCAAGGAAGAACTTACATTCAAGATGGAAGCAAAGCGTGCTGATAAAAATTATCCAAAAAATTCTCCACAGATTTGTGTAGAAATGGGAGAATATCTACTTAATGAGTTCCCTAATTTAAAAGTAGATGTACACAATCCACAGGTAAGAATTCACGTAGAAATCAGAAACCGTGTTTACATCTATTCGAAAACAATACCAGGACCAGGTGGTATGCCAGTTGGTACAAATGGAAGAGCAATGCTTCTTCTTTCAGGAGGAATTGACAGTCCAGTAGCAGGTTATATGATTGCAAAACGTGGCGTTAAGCTGTCTGCCACATATTTCCATGCACCACCTTACACAAGCGAGCGTGCAAAACAAAAAGTTGTGGATTTAGCAAAGATTGTTTCAAAATACTCAGGTCCAATTGAATTGAATATCGTAAACTTTACTGATATTCAGTTATATATATATGAAAAATGTCCTCATGAAGAATTAACAATTATCATGAGACGTTATATGATGAAAATTGCAGAAGAATTAGCATCACAAGATGGTTCTTTAGGTCTAATTACAGGCGAAAGTATCGGACAGGTTGCCAGCCAGACAATGCAGAGTCTTGCAGCAACAAACGAAGTATGTACAATGCCAGTATATCGTCCATTAATTGGTTTTGATAAACAGGAAATTGTAGACGTTTCTGAAAAAATCGGAACTTACGAAACATCTATTCAGCCATTCGAAGACTGTTGTACGATTTTCGTTGCAAAACATCCTGTAACAAAACCAAACTTAAATATTATTAAGCGTTCCGAACGTAACTTAGAAGAAAAAATTGATGAGCTTGTAAAAACAGCATTAGATACAGTAGAAAAAATTCAGGTTCAGTAAATAGAATGGTCTCATATACGGAGACTTAAGTATACCTCAACGTTTCTATGAAACACAAAATAGAAGCGTTGAGGTATAAAAAAATACACTAGTTTCGACAGAATAAATGACATAAAAAAAGAGGATACACCGTATCCTCCCCATACAAGCAAGTTGCTTCGCTGGATAATCAAATTATTCAACAATGTAAGGTGCAAGTACGTCAAGAATTTTTTGAACATCTTCTTCCGCATGAATATTTAAGTCAATAGGTTTAGATAAGTCTAAGCTGAAAATTCCCATGATGGACTTTGCATCGATAACATATCTTCCTGAAACAAGGTCGAAATCAGATTGGAATTTTGTAATGTCATTAACAAAAGTTTTTACCTTATCGATAGAATTTAATGAAATCTTTACTGTCTTCATATGAAGTCCTCCTTTTTAATTTCTATGATTATATAGTACATTTAGGAAATATAAAAGTCAATATACAATGTTGATAAAAATGAGAAATCATGCTGTTTTTGAGACTAGCATAATGGAAATCTGATAGTGTTGTAAAACAAGTGTAAACGAATCGTAAATGAGTAGAAAGGTATAGTTAGAATGAGCAGAAATAAAGGAAAAGTAGCATTTTTAACACTAGGCTGCAAGGTAAATTCCTATGAAACAAATGCAATGGAAACATTGTTTCAAAAGAGCGGTTATGAACTGGTAAGCTTCTCTGAAGAAGCAGATATTTATATTGTCAACACCTGTACGGTTACCAATATGGCAGATCGTAAATCTAGGCAAATGCTTCATAAAGCAAAAAAGAAAAATCCAAACGCAATCGTTGTTGCGGCAGGCTGTTATGTTCAGGCAGCAGGAGAAGCTGTGAAAGAGGATATTGCAGTGGATTTAATTATTGGAAATAATAAAAAGGGAAATGTTGTAGAAGCAGTAGAAGAATATATGGCTTCTAATGGAATAGAAGTACTTAATAATTTTACAGCCCAGATTCACAGAGAACGCGATTATGAAAGATTGGAAATTGATACATCTGGAGAAACAACTCGTGCTGCAATTAAGATACAGGATGGCTGTAATCAGTTCTGTTCTTACTGCATTATTCCATTTGCGAGGGGAAGGGTTAGAAGCCGTGAAGTTTCCGACGTATTAGGCGAAGTGGGAAGATTAGCCGAGAGCGGCTGTCAGGAAGTTGTTTTGACGGGAATCCATCTTTCTTCTTATGGAGTTGACTTAGAACCTTGGTGTGGAGCTGAAAAGAAACATGATTTTATTTCATTAGAAGGAAAGCCATTGCTTCATTTGATGAGCGAAATTAGTAAAATTGACGGAGTAAAAAGAATTCGTCTCGGTTCACTGGAACCACGAATTATTACAGAAAACTTTGTTTCACAGCTTGCAAAATTAGATAAAGTGTGTCCACATTTTCATTTATCTTTACAGAGTGGCTGCGATGAAACACTTCTTCGTATGAATCGTCGTTATACGACAAAAGAATTTGAAGAGAATGTTGGAATTATCAGAAAATATTATGAAGCTCCTGCTATTACAACGGACATTATTGTTGGATTCCCAGGAGAGACAGAAGAGGAGTTTGCAATTACAAAGGAATTTTTAAGAAGAATTCATTTTTCACAGATGCATGTATTTAAATATTCTGTTCGTAAAGGGACGAAAGCAGAAGTTATGCCAAATCAAGTTTCTGAACACGTAAAATCACAGCGAAGCGAGCAAGTCATTGCCTTAGAAAAACAAATGAGAAAAGAATATGAAGAAAAGATGCAGAATAAAATGCAGACGGTTTTATTTGAAGAAGAAACTGAATTGGAAGGCGAAAAGTATTTCGTTGGGCATAATGAAAGATATGTAAAATTTGCCATTAAATCAAGTGGTGAGGACTTGACAAATCAGATAAAACAAGTGACTTCAGCTAGCGAAACAATCGAAGGAATCATTATTTGCCAGTGACTTATGAAAAAAATGGAGTTTTATGTTTAAAAGAATAAAAGATGTAAAAAATCTTAAGGCACACATCGTCGCTTAGAAAAAGGGTTGCTATTTTATTTCTTTTATATTAATATATAAGTAATGGCGTGATCGGAAGATATAAAAAGGAACATTAGTAAGGAAGTGACTAAATGGAGGAATTTAACAATACACAGTATTTTAGAATACCCAAAGAACCAGAGATACAGGTTAGCGAAATGATTGCCAGAGTTTATGAGGCTTTGGTAGAGAAAGGATATAATCCAGTAAGTCAGATAATCGGTTATATCATGTCTGGTGATCCTACGTATATTACTAGTCATAAGGGGGCTAGAAGCCTTATTATGAAGGTAGACCGTGACGAGATATTAGAAGAACTTTTGACAAATTATATAGATAGGAATTTACTATGAGTCGTATAATGGGACTAGATTTTGGCTCAGTTACTTGCGGGGTTGCAATCAGTGATGCACTGCACATAACTGCCCAAGGAATCGAAGTGATAACAAGAAAACACGAGAATAAACTACGTCAGACACTGGCAAGAATTGAAGAACTGGTTAAAGAATATGAAGTAGAACGAATTGTTTTAGGGTATCCTAAGAATATGAACAATTCAATTGGCGATCGAGCAGAAAAGTCTGAAGCGTTTCGTGAGAAATTAGTGAATCGACTTGGAATAGAAGTTGTATTATGGGATGAACGGCTTACGACAGTATCTGCACATCAGGCTATGATTGAAGGAAATGTAAGACGAGAGGACCGAGCAAAGGTAGTAGACAAAGTTGCTGCAGTATTTATTCTGCAAGGCTATTTAGATTGGTTAAGCGTACAAAAGTGCGAAAGTTAAGGAGACTGACATGGAAAAAAATGAAAAGTTGATTTTTACTTCAGAAGATGGAGAAGAAATTGAATTTTATGTTTTAGAAGAGACAAAAATAAATGGAAAGAATTTTTTATTAGTAGCAGATGATAACGAAGGGGAAGAAGCCAATGCATTGATTTTAGTAGACGTTTCAGAACCAGAAGCTACAGAAGCTATCTATGAAGTGGTAGAAGACGAAGAACAGCTGACTGCTCTTTCAAAAGTTTTTACTGAACTTATGGATGATTTAGATATCGAATTGGAATAAAAAAATAAGATTATGCCATTATAAAAATATATAAAATTAAGAGTAATATGGACTTAGTGTAAGAAAGATTAGTTCGAATTTTATTGCGAAAAGGTGAGAAGATGCCTAACAAACAAGATTATTTTAAGAATTTACTAAAAGCAAATGGATTGAAGGTAACGAATCAAAGAATTGCCATTTTGGAAGTACTGGAAAACAGACCAGGGGAACATTTAACGGCTGAAGAAATATATGGTTTTGTGAAAGAAAAATATCCTGAGATAGGTTTGGCAACTGTTTATCGTACAATTCAGATGCTTTCTGAACTTGAGGTAATAGATAAATTAAATCTTGATGACGGTTTTGTCCGTTATGAAATTGGTAACCGTGAAAAGGAAGGATGTCACCATCATCATCATTTAATTTGTTTGAAGTGCCACTCAGTATTAACATTTGAAGATGATTTACTAGAAGTATTGGAAGAGCGTATTCAAAAATCACTTGGATTTAAAGTAATCGATCATGAAGTGAAATTGTATGGATATTGTAAAAAGTGCAGCGAGAATAACAGCTGCGAATCCGATAAATAATCCAAAAATAATAGAAAAGTGAATAAAATGAAAACTGATTTTTCTTTATTGCAAAAGCAGGCTAAAGGAAATGTCGCCTTTGTTGCACTCGGTACATAATTCTTATGGAGGTGCTATTTTGAAATTAAAAGAATTATCAGATAAAGGAGTAAAAATTATTCCTTTAGGCGGATTGGAACAAATCGGTATGAATATTACGGCGTTTGAATTTGAAGATTCCATCATCGTAGTAGACTGTGGTTTATCGTTCCCAGAAGATGAGATGTTAGGTATTGATTTAGTTATACCGGATGTCACATATTTAAAAGAAAACATCAAAAAAGTGAAAGGATTTGTCATCACGCATGGTCATGAGGATCACATTGGAAGTATTCCTTATGTATTAAAAGATGTTAATGTTCCAATTTATGCTACAAAACTTACAATGGGTATCATTGAGAATAAGCTCAAAGAGCATAACTTAATGAAAACTACCAAGAGAAAAGTTATAAAATATGGACAATCTATCAATCTTGGATGTTTCCGTATTGAATTCATTCGTACAAATCATAGTATTGCAGATGCTGCAGCATTAGCAATTTATACACCTGCAGGAATTATCGTTCACACAGGAGACTTTAAAGTTGATTATTCTCCAGTATTTGGAGAAACAATAGATTTACAGCGTTTTGGTGAAATTGGGAAAAAAGGTGTTTTAGCATTGTTATGTGACAGTACCAACGTTTTAAAACCTGGTTACACAATGTCAGAAAGAACAGTAGGAAAAACATTTGATAATATATTTGCAGAAAATACAAAGAACAGAATTATCGTTGCAACATTTGCTTCTAATGTGGACCGTGTACAGCAGATTGTGAATTCTGCAGATAAATACGGACGTAAAGTTGTAATTGAAGGAAGAAGCATGGTCAACATAATCTCAACGGCTTCGGAACTTGGGTATATTACAATGCCAGATAATATCCTAATTGATATTGAACAGATGAAAAACTATACAGACGATCAGATTGTATTAATTACAACCGGAAGTCAGGGAGAAGCAATGGCCGCCTTATCTAGAATGGCAGCATCCATTCATCGTAAGGTTACCATTAAGCCAGGAGATACTGTAATTTTCAGTTCAACACCAATTCCAGGTAATGAAAAATCTGTTTCCAAAGTAATTAATGAACTATCCATGAAAGGTGCAAAAGTTATTTTCCAGGATACACACGTTTCTGGACATGCATGTCAGGAAGAAATTAAATTAATCTATGCATTGACAAAGCCAAAATATGCAGTACCTGTTCATGGTGAATATAGACATTTAATTGCACATGCTGAACTAGCAGAAGGCATGGGAATTCCAAAGGAAAATATCTTCATTATTTCTTCCGGTGATGTGTTAGAATTATCACACGAAAAAGGTGAAGTAATTGATCATGTTCCAGCATCTGGCGTATTAGTTGATGGTTTAGGTGTTGGCGACGTAGGTAATATCGTATTACGCGACAGACAGCATTTATCAGAAAATGGTCTGATTATTATTGTAGTAACACTAGAAAAATACAGTAATCAGGTATTAGCAGGGCCAGATATCGTATCCAGAGGATTTGTTTATGTAAGAGAATCTGAAAATCTGATGGATGAAGCAAGAGATGTAGTGAATGATGCACTTGAAAAATGTTTAAGCCATAATGTAACAGATTGGGGAAGAATCAAAAATGAAATTAGAGATTCTCTAAGTGATTATTTATGGAAGAAAACAAAGAGAGATCCTATGATCCTTCCAATCATTATGGAAGTATAAAATCAAGGGAGTATACAAGTATGAAAAAGGTTGTTGAGACGACAAATGATTTGATTCAGGTAATCAAAGAAAGTAATGAATACAAGAAATATCATGAATTATATGCAGAAATCATGAAGAACCCAGAGCTTCTTTTCAGAGTAAATGAATATCGAAAGCGTCGTTTTGAAATTCACCTCTCCAATGTTCAGAATTATAGTAACATGCATGAAGAGCTATGCAAAGAGTTTAATGATATTCATAGTAACGAGTTAACACTAGAATTTTTAATTGCAGAAAAACATTTTAGTAATATGATGAAGCAAGTAAACCATGCCATTCTAGATAGTGTGAATATGGATATTGGTTTTTTGGGGGAATAGACATATGACAGCGAAATCAGCAAAAGAGAAAAGAGGGTCTAGCGGAGTAAAATTAGCACTTCATATTGTATTGACACTTTTACTTTATACAGTCATTATTTTAGGTACTATTTATTTGACAAAGGGAGCGTATGCTTTTTCCTATCAGATTTTCGGAAATGATACAGTAGCTGATGCCCCTGGCACAGATGTAATGGTGACAATAAGACAAGGTGATACGACGCAGGAAATTGCAGAACTTTTGGAATATAAGAATGTCATTAAAAGCAAAACTGCATTCTTTATTCGAGCAAAGCTTATGGTAAATAATTCTGACCCCATCTTACCTGGTGTTTATAAGCTGAATACGTCCATGAATTATGGTAATATAATTAGAACGATAACAGATCCAGGCGCAAGCTTTGGTGAAAATAGCGAGAAAGATTAACTAAGATGCGGGTATTTATTAGGTGACTAATAGATACTCGCGTTTTCAACGTTTTCAAATAAAAAGAAACAGGAGCCAAGACATGATTACGAATGAACGAATTGCAACGTATATAGACTCGTTGGATAAAGAATTACCTGAGTTTTTACGTCAGCTTGAGAAAAAAGCATTAAGTGAATATGTGCCTATCATCAAAAAGCCCACTCAGAGTCTGTTGCGTTTTCTAATACAAAATAATAAGCCTGGCCAAATACTTGAAGTTGGTACAGCGGTTGGATTTTCTTCTATTTTTATGAGTCAGTTTATAGGGGATAATGCCCATATTACAACCATAGAAAAAATGGAAAAACGTATCATAGAGGCAAAAGAAAATCGAAAAAAAGCCGGTAAAGAAGAGCAGATTACAATTTTAGAGGGGGATGCTTCTGTTATTCTTAAGGAACTCAAAGAGAAGAAAAATATCTATGATATGATTTTTATGGATGCTGCCAAAGGACAGTATTTAAATTTTCTTCCAGATATTTTCGATTTACTAACGCCTGGAGGGCTGTTAATATCAGATAATGTATTGCAAGATGGAGATATTATTGAATCCCGTTATGCGGTAACAAGAAGAAATCGAACCATACATTGTCGTATGCGAGAGTACTTATATGAATTGACACACTCAGAGTCATTTGAAACGGTAGTGCTGCCAATTGGGGATGGAGTTATGTTAAGTACAAAATTAGTAAAATAGATTGAGAGGACAAGTATATGTCATTAAGAGAAAAACCTGAATTATTAATACCAGCAGGCAGTTTAGAGGTATTAAAAGTTGCAGTGCAATATGGAGCAGATGCCGTTTATATCGGAGGAGAAATCTTTAGCTTACGTGCAAATGCAAAAAACTTTACAAAGGAAAAGATGCAGGAGGGAATTGCGTATGCTCATGAGCATGGAGTAAAAGTATATGTGACAGCGAATATTACTGGACACAATAGTGATCTTTTGGCAGCAAGAGATTATTTTGCTGAGCTGAAAGAAGTGAGGCCAGATGCCATCATTGTTTCAGATCCTGGTATGTTCGAAATAGCCAAGGAAGTTTGTCCTGAAATTGAACGTCATATTAGTACACAGGCGAATAATACAAACTATGCAACGTTTAATTTCTGGAAAGCACAAGGGGCTAGTCGTGTTGTTACAGCTAGAGAGTTAAGCATGAAAGAAATTAAAGAGATTCGTGCAAATATTCCAGATGATTTGGAGATTGAGACATTTGTACATGGTGCTATGTGCATGAGTTACTCAGGACGCTGTTTATTAAGTAATTATTTTACAGGCAGAGATGCTAACATGGGGGCATGTACACATCCATGCCGCTGGAAATATCATATTGTAGAAGAAACAAGACCAGGTGAATATATGCCAGTCTTTGAAAATGATAGAGGAACTTATATTTTTAATTCCAAAGATTTATGTATGATCGAGCATATTCCAGATATTATTGATGCTGGTATTGACAGCTTAAAGATCGAGGGAAGAATGAAAACTGCTTTATATGTAGCAGTTGTTGCTAGAACGTATCGTGAAGCAATTGACGATTATTACAAAGATCCAGCTTTATACGAAAGTAAGATACCACACTACAAGGAAGAAATTGCAAAGTGTACGTATCGTAAATTCACAACGGGATTCTTCTATGGTAAAACAACAGAAGAATCACAGGTTTACGATAATAATACCTATACAAAAGGTTACATTTATCTGGGCCTAATTGAAGATAAAAATGCAGAAGGCCTATATGGGTTAGAACAGAAAAATAAATTCTCTGTAGGAGATATCATTGAAGTAATGAAGCCAAATCATGAAAACATTGAAGTGGTTGTAAAACGTATCATGGATGAAGAAGGAAATGACATGGAGAGCTGTCCACATCCAAAACAGAAAATCTATGTTGATCTTGGTATCGCATTAGAATCCTTTGATATCTTAAGAAAAAAAGAAGAGCAGTAAAAACTTTTAGTTTTTTTTTGAGTGGAAATGCACTAATTCGCCTCATTGTTCATAAAATAGAATTAAACTGGTTAACGATGAGGTGCTTAACTATTGAAATCATTTCCAATTCCACTAAGCACCAAAGAGGAGCAGCTTTATATTCGTTTGTGTAAGGACGGAGACAGGGAGGCGCGAGAGATTCTAATTGAACGGAATCTGCGGCTTGTTGCTCACATTGTAAAGAAATATAACACGAATGAAAGAGAAATTGATGATCTCATTTCGATTGGAACGATCGGTCTGATTAAAGCAATTGATACCTTTGATGCCGAGAAGGGAATTCGTTTAGCGACATATGCTTCACGCTGCATCGAAAACGAATTACTGATGATGCTTCGAAATGGAAAGAAACAGTCTAAGGACGTCTATCTGTACGAACCAATTGGTGCTGATAAGGAAGGAAATGAGATTAACCTGCTTGATATCATCGAATCAGTGGATGAAGATGTGGTAGAAACCATGGAGCTTTCTGAGAACGTAAAGAAACTGTATCAGTATTTGGATGATATTCTTAATACAAGAGAGAAGCAGATTATCATAATGCGGTATGGTTTATATGGTGAGCAGGAAGTAACGCAGCGGGAAATAGCCGACATGTTAGGCATTAGCCGCAGTTATGTGAGCCGTATTGAGAAAAAGGCTTTGAAAAAGCTAAGAAATCGATATGAAAGTGAATATTAGAAATTGATATGGTTGCGTAAAACCATATATGAAATAAGAAAGTGCCGACGAGCGATTTGCAAGACGGCACTTTTTATTGTTAGGGCATGGCCCTGTTTCTCATTGTGGAGTTTTTCCCAACGGAA
>CALFNR010000183.1:0-122747 GCA_937903005.1 uncultured Lachnoclostridium sp.
TGTAATCTGTACTGTATGTGGTTTTGAAGATATAGAAGAGTATAATGAAAAGAGAAAGCAGCCGAAAGGCTGTTTTTTTTGTAGTATAATGTCATTGGATGCAGGAACAACAAGTAACAGATGTATTTTATTTAATGAAATGGGAAAGTAAATTATGAGATTAATTGCTCCAACTGTGCATGGTAATTTATTAGTAGGACCGACAGCAATTGATACTGAAGATAGGGAAGGAACCAATACCACACAAGAAGGAATTGATGAATTAATCATAAAATCCAATCGTTCCGTAAGGGGGGGTGCCGTTAAGTTCATACTATTTCTTTGACCTTTCCAATTCTACTATATCGCTTATAGTTTAACGAAAGATTCGCGATAACGCAACAGAAAAATGAATCCTTTTACAAAGTTGGAACTTTTTTTGTATTGTTTCATTCGACATAATACGATAAGATATGACTTGTCTGAAGCAAAATTTTTATAAACATGGAGGCTATGCATATGAAAATGATTTATATTCCAAACAAATGTCCTAAATGTGAGAACAAGGTTTTACTTGAGAAACTCGAAAATAAAACTGCCAATGCTTATTGTAAATATTGCGATTTTATATTACCGATAGATAAAGAAGAATTAGAATATACAGAAAAATATTTAACTATATAGTACGACTTTGATGGGACGGCCTACCCGTAGAAGTTTAAACAAAATGGTGTTAGTTCCTATGAAACTAACACCATTTTGTTACTCCGCCATAAGTGTCTGAATTAAATAAGCATACACATCTTGACTTTTATTCTTCCAGTTATTACAGATCGTCTGAGCTTCCTGTTCTGTGGAAACGCATAAATTAATTTCGACAATTTTCGAACCTTGTTCCCGTACATAGCAAGTTGCAACAAACTCGTCCTTTTTCCTTTCGTAATAATCAGCAAGAATGGAAACCTCCTCGCGGAGTTTATATTTATTATCCCGTAAAAAAGTATCAATATCATTTCGTATCGCTTCTGAAATATCTTCATCAAAGAAATGAATCGTTTCCCTGCCGGCATCCGTAATCTTAAAGTACGAACTATTCCGGATGGTTTCAGATGTAATCAAATCGGCATCTTTCATTTCAGAGATTGATTGCTGAACGTTAAAATAATTGGTGTAATCTTTTTCTAGAATGAAGTCGGTAATTTGCGCATTGGTTAAAGGAAAATCGACTTTATCGAGCATGTATAAGATAATTAATTTATATAAAGTTGAAGCATCTGATTGCAAATTATATCTCCTTCCTATTACATTGGATTAAGGCGTCCTTGCCAAGTATTACGTTTTGCAAGTTCTTGATTAATCCGATTCATTACTTCTCTTTTTCTACAGCTCCAGTCAGGAGCAAGTAGCAGGTCTTTCGGACCGTCTCCAGTAATTCTATGAACCACAATATGATCTGGCAGTACTTCTAAACAAGCGATAACTAAATCAATATACTCATCCATTGTTAAGACGTGGAACTCATTCAAATGTTTTGCCAAGTCAGTACCTTTTATTACGTGTAAAAGCTGAAGTTTAATGCCTTGGATCGGCAGTTTGCTTACGTACATCACACTATTTAAGATATCTGCTCTTGTTTCATGAGGTAGTCCCACGATAATATGGACAATGGTTTGGATTCCAATGCTATTAAGTTTCATAACCGCATCATCAAATACAGAAAGCGGATAGCCTCGTCGAATAAAAACAGCAGATTTCTCATTAGTTGTTTGCAAACCTAATTCTACCCATACCGGCTTAATTTTATTTAATTCAGACAATAATTTAAGTACATCGTCTGGAAGACAGTCAGGTCTGGTTGCAATAGATAAACCTACTATATTTGGATGATGAATGGCTTCTGTAAACAGCTTTCTTAAGTAGTCGGCTGGTGCATAAGTATTTGTAAATGATTGAAAGTAAGCAATAAATTTAGAACCAACAGATTTTGACTTTGAAATGCCAGCGATTGCATTATCAATCTGAGCCGTTACGGAATCTGTCTTAGGTGCCGCAAAATCTCCAGAACCACCGGCACTGCAAAATATACAGCCACCTACTCCGATTTTTCCGTCTCGGTTAGGACAAGTCATCCCACCATCCAGTGAAACTTTATATACCTTTTCACCGTAGGTCTGTTTTAAATAATAATCTAAAGAGTAGTAGCGTTTGTCGTTCCAAATTTTCATGTTATATTACCTTTCTAGCAAATCTTATTTTATATGATCGATAACAGCTTTACTTACAATATCTGAAACTCGGGGATCAAATGGTTCCGGTAAAATATTTTCATCATTTAATTCTTCGTCAGGAACTAAACCTGCGATTGCAAGTGCAGCAGCTAATTTCATTTCTTCAGTAATTTGTTTTGCACGTCCTTCTAAAGCCCCTTTGAAAATACCTGGGAAGGCAACAACGTTATTTACCTGGTTAGGAAAATCAGAACGTCCAGTTCCGACAACGCGGGCACCAGCGGCTTTTGCTACATCAGGCATAATTTCAGGAACGGGATTGGCCATAGCGAACAGAATGGAATCGTGATTCATAGAAGCAACCATCTCTGGTGTTACAATATTAGGAGCTGAAACTCCAACAAAAATGTCTGCACCTACTAAAGCATCTTTTAAAAGACCAGTTTTTTGAGATAAATTTGTTACTTTCATCATATCTTGTTGCATCCAATTCAAATTTGGTGTATTCTGAGATAGGATACCTGATTTATCGCACATGATGATATTTTTGAATCCATAATTTAAAAGTAGCTTCGTGATTGCGATTCCCGCTGAACCGGCACCATTTATAACCACATTACAATCCTCTTTGGTTTTGTTTACAACTTTAAGAGCATTGATAATTCCGGCTAAAACAACAATTGCGGTACCGTGCTGGTCATCATGAAATACAGGAATATCTAAAGCTTCTTTTAGACGTTCTTCAATTTCAAAACAGCGTGGAGCAGAGATATCTTCCAAGTTAATACCGCCAAATGCTGGTGCAATATTGATAACAGTTTTAATAATTTCTTCTGTGTCTTGTGTGTCAAGGCAGATAGGGAAGGCATTGACATTACCAAATTCTTTAAAAAGAACAGATTTACCTTCCATTACAGGCATTGCTGCATAAGGTCCGATATTTCCAAGACCTAGAACGGCACTTCCATCTGAAACAACTGCAACAGTATTTGATTTTATGGTATACTTATATGCAGCTTCTTGATCCTTTGCAATCACTTTACAAGGTTCTGCAACTCCAGGTGTATAGGCCAGTGCTAAATCTTCTCTGGACTTCACTGTACATTTAGATGTGGTCTCTAATTTACCATTCCATTTTTCATGTAAATTTAGTGCAATATCATTTGTCATACTGGTTCCTCCGCTTACTAGTATTTGGAATATTAAAATAACTATGTTTTATCATAACACTACAATTTGTGTAAATCAAGGAAATTTAAAGACAGATCTTCACACCAGGAAATAATTGGTGTATAATAGAAAGATACATAAATACATCTTTTTAACATCTTTGATCTAGAACAAATCTGTTAAGTATCCGTTATAAAGAAGGAGTTTAAAATTTATGAGTAATATGTATGAAGGGCTTTCTTTAGTAGAGCTAAGAAAGATAGCTAAAGAAAAAGGCTTGAAAAATGTCACAATAATGAGAAAACAAGAGCTTATAGACAAGCTTTCCACAATAGATCAGCCAGAACAGGCACAAAAGAAAGAGACAGCAGAGACTGAAACTCATTCTGCAACAAAAACTGCTTCTCATGCACAACAGTCTACAGTACAGGAGAGATCTGTATATAGAACTGATAGAAGGACTAATGAGAACAAAACAGAGATAAGAAGAAAACCTGACGCTAGGAGAGCTGTTACAACAAGAGAGGATCAAAAACGCGAAGACGTTGTTCGAAGAGATACTACGAATAACACAGCTGCAATGAATCCTAATAGCAGCAATACTCAGGGACAAAGAGAATTTGTTAAGCGTGAAGATAATGTGAAACGAGAGGAAACAAGAGGTTTTGGTGTCCCTAGCGATATCGAACAGTTAGACAGTGGGGAAACCAAAGAGGGTATTTTAGAGGTATTACCAGACGGATACGGTTTTATTAGATGTGATAACTATTTACCAGGTGAAAATGATGTTTATGTATCCCCTGCACAAATTCGTAGATTTAATTTAAAAACAGGAGATATTGTAGTTGGTAACACAAGAATTCGTAATCAGAACGAAAAATTCAGTGCTTTGTTATATGTAAAGAGTGTCAATGGTTTTCATCCTTCAGAAGCGATGCATCGTAAGAAATTTGAAGATTTGACTCCAATTTTTCCAAATGAAAGAATTCATCTAGAATTACCAGGTGGTGGAGTTGGCCTTCGTATGGTTGACTTAATCAGCCCAATTGGAAAAGGTCAAAGAGGTATGATTGTATCTCAGCCAAAAGCAGGTAAAACTACTTTATTAAAGCAGATTGCGAAAGCAATTACAACGAATCATCCAGAGATGAATCTTCTTATTTTATTAATTGATGAACGTCCAGAGGAAGTTACTGATATTAAAGAATCCATTGAAGGAAAAAATGTAGAAGTTATTTACTCTACCTTTGATGAGTTACCAGAAAATCATAAGCGTGTATCTGAAATGGTAATTGAACGTGCTAGACGTTTAGTGGAACACAAAAAAGATGTAGTGATTTTATTGGATAGTATTACACGTCTTGCAAGAGCCTATAACTTAACGGTTCAAGCAAGTGGACGTACGCTATCTGGTGGTCTTGATCCAGCAGCATTATATATGCCAAAGAAATTCTTTGGTGCTGCCAGAAATATGCGTGAAGGCGGAAGTCTTACAATTCTTGCTACTGCATTAGTAGATACAGGAAGCCGTATGGATGATGTAGTATTCGAGGAATTTAAGGGTACAGGTAATATGGAATTAGTTCTTGACCGTAACTTATCGGAAAGAAGAATCTTTCCTGCTATCGATCTGCCAAAGTCTAGTACAAGACGTGATGATTTGTTATTAAATCAAAGCGAGTTAGAAGCTTCTTACTTAATGAGAAAAGCATTAAATAGTATGCGTTCTGATGAAGCGGTTGAAAAAATTATAGATATGTTTGTTAAGACAAAGAACAATAAGGAATTTATTGAAATGGTTAAAAAGATCAAATTGATATAGAAATAATTGTAATACTGCAAGGCACCAGTAGTGAAGAGAAAAGTACTTGCATAAAAAATATGACTATGTTATAATGAACAAGCTATGTGTGTATTGTACGACTAGATACACACCAACAGATCGGTTGGGACCGATTAATAATTTGAAGAGGTGAAAATATGAGAGAAGGAATACATCCTAATTATTATCAGGCAAAAGTAACATGTAACTGTGGTAACGAATTTGTAACTGGTTCAACAAACGAAGAAATTCACGTTGAAATCTGTTCCAAATGCCATCCTTTCTATACAGGACAACAAAAAGCTGCGTCAGCTCGTGGTGCTATTGATAAGTTCAATCGTAGATATGGCTTAAATAAATAGAAATAAAAGAATGTAGGTTGAGGTTGGTTAATCTCAGCCTATTTTTTCATGTAAAAGCATAAAAATAATAATATTAGTCTTATTAATTTAAAAGATACTGCAATATAGAAAATATGGAGGCAGTTAATAGATGAAGATGTCAGGCATCGGCGGACAGGCGGTTATGGAAGGTGTCATGATGAAGAATCAGGACAAAATTGCAATAGCCGTTCGTAAGCCTAATGGGGAGATAGAAGTTAAAAAGGATACGTTTATAGGTTTGGCCCAGAAACATAAATTTTTCGGCATCCCAATTCTGCGAGGTATGGTTACATTTGTGGAATCTTTAACGGTTGGTATGAAAGCGTTGACGTATTCATCCAGTTTTTATGAAGAGGACGATGTTCCTCCGACAAAGTTTGAAACAGCATTTAACCGTTTGTTTAAGGATAAGGCAGATGCAGTCATGATGGTGTTGACAGTGCTATTCTCAATTCTTTTGACAATTGGATTGTTTATCCTTGTGCCATTTGTGGGAGCGAACTTCTTTGAAAGATATATAGAATCCGCTGTTCTTTTGGCTATCTGTGAAGGAGTATTACGTCTTGCATTGTTTATTGGTTACGTGCTTTTGATTTCACAGATGAATGACATCAAGAGGGTATTTATGTATCATGGGGCAGAACACAAAACCATTAACTGTGTGGAACATGGATATGAGTTAACAGTAGAAAATGTACGTATTCAGTCCAAGGAACACAAACGTTGTGGAACAAGTTTTATGGTATATGTTTTGTTTTTCAGTATCATATTTTTTACCTGTATTCAAGTAGAAAATATAATTATGAAAATGGTATTACGTCTGCTTTTAGTTCCTGTAATTGCAGGTGTTTCCTATGAATTCATTCGTCTAGCAGGCAGAAGTAATTCAAAAATTATGCACATTCTCAGTCGTCCTGGTATGTGGGTACAGGGGCTGACAACAAAGGAACCTGATGATGCTATGATTGAAGTAGCAATTCGTTCTGTAGAGGAAGTCTTTGATTGGAAAGAATTCGTTGAGAGTTTTCATGGTGAAATCGACGAGGTCAAGCCCAAAAAACGAGGTTTTTGGGAAGATGATCCTGCTCCAGAAGATGAGATAGATGAGATTTATGAAGAGATAGAAGACGAGGATGAAAAAGCCAAGAAGGAAATGGCAGTAACGATGCCATCAGACGAAAAGCAGCTTTTTAATGCTTGTGGAGACATAATGCCGGGCTTTCTAGAGGAAGAAAAAGATGAAGTGCTCGATGCATTAGACCGATATTTTGAAAGTGATGAGAAGAAATAATGGCAACATTAGAACAGTTATGGATAGAAGGAACTGAAACATTAGAAAGTGCTGGTGTAGCGGAAGCTAAGTTAAATGCATGGTATCTGCTTTCGGAGGCATTTGATATATCCAGAGCAACGTACCTTCTTACAAAGGATAAAGAAGCGGGTACGGAAGAACAAGAGCGATATCTTGGATGGATTACCATTCGTGCAACTCGTTATCCATTAGAATATATTCTAGGAAAACAGGAATTCATGGGACTTTTGTTTAAGGTAAATGAAAATGTTCTAATTCCTAGACAGGATACAGAGATTCTAGTGGAAGGAGTAATTAAGAATTCTCAAGGGAAAAAGATTCTTGATATGTGTACCGGTTCAGGATGCATTGCTGTAAGTATTGCAAAGCTTGGGCATGCCACAGAGGTAAAGGCGGTAGATATTTCAGTCAGGGCATTAGATGTTGCAAAGCAAAATGCTTTAAGCAATGATGTGAAGGTTGAATTTATAGAAAGCAATCTTTTTGAACAAGTATCGGATCAGTATGATATTATTGTTTCCAATCCTCCTTATATTGAAAGTGAGGTAATTGGAACTTTAATGCCAGAAGTGCGAGAATTTGAACCTATGCTCGCGTTGGACGGAACAGAAGATGGTTTGTATTTTTATAGAGAAATAAGTAATGCTGCACCGAGGTATTTAACAGAGAATGGTGAGATTTTCTTCGAGATTGGATACAATCAAGGTGAGGCGGTAACTAATATAGTAAGAGCAGCAGGATTTGCTTATGCAGAAGTTCGTAAGGATCTTGCTGGGCTAGATCGTGTAGTTTATGGTAGATTGAAATAAGTAAGAGGAGACATATAAGATGTTTGATAAGTTAGATGAAATCGTCAGAAGACAACAAGAGATTGTAAACGAATTAAATGAGCCAACTGTAGTCAACGACCAAGCTCGTTTCCGTAAGCTCATGAAGGAGCAGACAGACTTAGCACCTATTGTAGAAAAATATCTAGAGTACAAAGAAGCTAAGGCTGGTATTGAAGACAGTTTAGCAATGTTAGAGGAAGAATCCGATGAAGAGTTAAAGGAACTTGCGAAAGAAGAGTTAAATGACTGCAAGGAACGTGTTCAAGTTCTTGAGCAGGAAATTAGAATCCTTCTTTTACCAAAGGACCCTAATGACGATAAGAACGTTATCGTAGAGATTCGTGGCGGTGCAGGTGGTGATGAGGCAGCGTTATTTGCGGCTGAGTTATATCGTATGTACTGTCGTTATGCAGAACGTAACCGCTGGAAAGTGGATATGATGAATTTAAATGAAAATGGTATTGGTGGCTTCAAGGAAGTTATCTTTATGATCAACGGACAGGGTGCTTACTCTAAGTTAAAATATGAGAGTGGTGTTCACCGTGTACAGCGTATCCCAGTAACAGAATCAGGTGGAAGAATTCATACATCTACTGCAACTGTAGCAATTATGCCTGAAGCAGAAGAAGTAGATGTGCAAATCGATATGAACGATTGTAAGTTTGATGTATTCCGTGCATCTGGTAACGGTGGACAGTGTGTCAATACAACAGACTCTGCAGTTCGTTTAACACATATTCCAACTGGTATTGTTATTTCCTGTCAGGATGAAAAGTCCCAGTTAAAGAATAAAGATAAGGCTTTGAAAGTACTTCGTTCCAGGTTGTATGATTTAGAGCAGCAAAAAGCTCATGACGCAGAAGCAGAAGCAAGAAGAAGCCAGGTTGGAAGTGGTGACCGTTCTGAAAAAATCAGAACTTATAACTTCCCTCAAGGGCGTGTAACCGACCACAGAATTAAATTTACTTCTCATAGATTAGAAGAAATCTTAGATGGAGATTTAGGTGAATTAATTGACAACTTAATTGGCGCTGACCAGGCAGCAAAACTTGCTAAGATGAATGAGAACTAGGAACTTAAGATAAAGATATTATGTGTGAGAAAAACCGATATTAGTTTAGAAAGCTAATATCGGTTTTCATACTTGAAAGAGGAAGAAAACATGAAAACAGATTACATATTAATTGTGTTAGCAGGAATACTCTGGGGTGGGATTGCTTTATTTGTAAATGTATTAGATGGGATAGGCTTTACTTCTATTGAAATAGTAGCCCTCAGAGTATGGTTTTCAGCTATCGTCATTGGGATTGTTTTAACAATTAAGAATAAAAGGCTGCCAGTGATGCATATAAGAGATATTGGATTATTTATTGGGACTGGAATTGTAAGTATTGTGGCGTTTAATTTCTGCTATTTTACTACGATACAGTTAAGTGGGGTATCGGTAGCAGCGCTTCTTTTATATACTGCACCGACTATGGTTATGCTGATTTCGGTTCCGGTTTTACATGAAAAGCTAAATGTACAGAAGGTAGTTTCGTTACTCGTTGTATGTTTAGGATTATTGTTTATAACGGGGGTTTTAGGAAGTAAAGAAACGGTTACAGGAAAAGCAGTGCTATTTGGACTAGGTTCTGGGTTGGGATATGCCTTATACAGCATCTTTGGAAAGTTTCTTGTAAAAAAGTATGATGCCTATACAATTACGTTTTATACATTTGTATTTGCAGCAATGGGGGTGCTGCCTTTTGTATCAGTTCCACATGTATTAGAGAGGTTAGTTAGTTTGAAAGGGATAAGCGCTTCATTAGGAATTGCAACACTTTGTACAGTAGCACCGTTTATCTGTTATACAACAGGTCTTAAGAAGGTGGAAAGTTCAAAAGCATCTATTTTGGCGACTATAGAACCTTTAGTGGCTAGTTTAGTTGGTATAATAGTATTGAAAGAAGCAGTATCACTACATAAAGTATTGGGTATGGGACTTATATTGATGGCAGTTGTTATTTTAAATTTAAATTTCAACAAAAAAATTAGAAATTAGGTGCAATATTTTTAGTGGGAGATGACACTTATATTGTAAAAAACTAAGAAATATAACATTTACAAACAGAATCAAAGAAATACCGCTTGTGTTTTAAGTGGCTCTAGGAAGGTAGATAAGATTATTTAATAAGATGTTGAGATTAAATATAATAAGGGTCAGCTTGTGAGTAAGCTGGCTCTTTTTCACTTGCATCAATTTTTACATCTATGTAGGTATCTTTTTAATCTAATTGAGAAAATAATATAAATGTGTTAGTATTATAAGCAAAAGTTATAGGTATGCAATCAGAAAAGATTTGGAGGATAAATAGAGTGTTTCGTTTTAGAAAAAAAACATTAACGACTACTCAGATTATTGCATATGGATTTTTCAGTGCAATAATTGTAGGTGCGTTGCTGCTTATGCTGCCACTTTCTTCAAAGAGTGGTGAGTGGACGAATTTTATTGATGCACTCTTTACAGCGACAACATCCGTATGTGTAACGGGATTAACAACAGTGAGTACTTTAGAACATTGGAGTCTGTTTGGTCATTTTATTATTGTTGTGTTAATACAGTTTGGTGGTTTGGGAGTTGTAACGTTTGCAACTGCGATGCTGCTTATCTTAGGAAAACGAATAACCTTAAAGGAAAGAATGTTACTTCAAGATGCCTATAACCTTGATACATTGCAGGGTCTTGTAAAACTGACAAAGAAGATTATGAAGGGAACATTTATAGTGGAAGGTATAGGCGCGATCTTATACTGTTTTCAGTTGATTCCAGAGTTTGGACCAGTCGATGGGCTTCAAAAGTCAATTTTCTTGTCAATATCCGCATTTAGTAATGCAGGAATGGACTTAATCGGAAATAATAGTCTTAAGCCGTACTGTGGCAATATTTTAATCAATGTTGTAACTATGGCACTGATTATCTTAGGTGGACTTGGATTTCCTGTCTGGTGGGATTGTATTCGCATGGCACGATATCGTAAGGGACATAAAATTTCTTTCCGTGAACGAATTAGAAAGTTTGAATTACACTCAAAAATTGTGTTTGCAGTAACGGGAATATTGATTTTTGGTGGATTCTTGTTAATTCTTCTGATTGAGTGGAATAACCCAGATACCCTAGGCAGTATGCCTTGGTGGAAAAAGGGATTAGCTGCAATGTTCCAATCAGTAACACTTAGAACGGCAGGCTTTTTTACGATTCCACAAGATGCATTTCAAGATGCAAGTTCATTGTTATTTTTGATTCTTATGTTCATTGGCGGCTCTCCATCGGGAACTGCTGGAGGTGTCAAAACAGTTACAATTGCCATGCTCTGTCTGGCAGCATGGTCGGTAGTAAAAGGAAGAGAAGATACGGAGATATTTAATCGAAAAATTAAGAGCTGGTATATAAAAAAGGGACTTGCTGTGGTACTAATCAGCTTGTTTGCGGTTATGATATCAACCACACTTCTTTTAATAATAGAAGAAAAACCGTTTTTGGACATTTTATTTGAGGCTACATCTGCAATCGGTACAGTAGGTTTGACACGAAATATAACAGGTAGTTTATCAGTTGGCGGCAAATTAGTAATTATTTGCGCAATGTATATTGGAAGAATTGGGCCAATCACTATGGCACTGTTCTTTAACACAAAGAAGGCAAAAACAGGTGGGCGATCATTTCCAGAGGAAAGAATAATTGTAGGATAAAGAGGAGTAAACATGGCAAAAAAAGAGTTTGTAGTATTTGGTTTAGGACGCTTTGGGAGAAGTGTTGCGACAACACTAGCGGAGAGCGGATGCAACGTGCTTGTTGTAGATAGCGACTCTGATAAGGTACATGATATGGCAGATGTTGTTACTTATGCTGTAACAGGAGATGTAACGGATGCCGAGATGTTGCAGTCTCTTGGACTTAGCAATTTTGATGGTGCCATTGTTGCAATTGGAGAAAATCTGGAAGCTAGCGTTATGGTAACAATCCTAGCGAAAGAAATGGGAATTCCATATGTAATGGCAAAGGCCCAAAATGATTTGCATGCAAAAGTATTAAAAAAGGTTGGTGTGGATCTTGTAGTATTTCCAGAGAAGGAAACTGGAATCAGGCTTGCACACAATTTAGTTATGGGTAATTTTTTTGATGCCATTGAGTTATCTTCTAATTTTAGTATTATGGAATTAGCTGTACCAAGTGAGTGGGATGGACATTCATTGAAAGAGTTAAATATTCGTGCAAAACATAATTTAAATGTAATAGGGATTAGGAAAGCTAATGAGCTTGATATCAATCCTGCAGCCGATGAAACTTTATCAAAAGAAGATGTTTTGATTGTAATTGGAGATAATAATTCATTAAATCGCTTAAAAGAGAAAGTGAAATAGCACTTGGAGGTTATACATGATAAGTAGTACTAGTAATTGCCAGATTAAAAATATAATGAAGCTGTTAAAAAGCAGTAAAGCGAGAAGAGAACAAGGAGTTTTTATTGTAGAAGGAATTAAGATGTTTCTGGAAGCAAAAAAATTTGGTTTAATCGAGAAAGCTTTTCTGTCAGAAGAGTTATATAGAGACTGGGTACAAGATGTTACACTAAGAGATATTAATTATGAAGTAGTAGAGAATAAGGTATTTAAGGAAATTTCGGATACAATGACACCACAAGGAATCATTGCTGTGGCTCGTATGAAAAATGCGTACTTGGATGATATTCTTGAAGAGGAGTCTTTGAGTCTTGTATTTTTAGAAAACCTTAGAGACCCAGGTAATTTGGGAACTATTTTAAGAACTGCAGAAGGTGCAGGAGTATCAGCAGTCATTTTGAGCAAAGAGTCTGTTGATATGTATAATCCAAAAGTAGTTCGTGCTACTATGGGTTCGATTTTTCGGATGCGTTTTCTTTATGTGGATAATATAAGAGGAGCCATGAGACAAGCACAAAATGCTGGGGTACACTTATATGCGACGCATCTAAGAGGAAAACAATTTTATGATGAAATAGAATATGGTTCTAAAGTGGGGATTATAATAGGCAATGAAGCCAATGGAATTACAGAGGAAACTGCACGTCTGGCGGATTCTTATGTAAAAATCCCAATGTGTGGACATGTAGAATCTTTAAATGCGGCAGTTGCGACATCTATTATGATGTATGAAATCTTTAGGCAGAGAAGACTTAGGTAATATTTTTTAAGAAATAAAATAGATTATATAGTAATTTAAGGAATCCTTACGTTTATCTTAAAACCGTTTGTTTCACTTGTATTTAAAAATGTTTTAGAGTAAAATGAGACCATAGAAAGAGCAGGTGAGAAGGATGGAACCGCTTATATGGCTTATTGCATTATCAATCTTTATTGTGGTTGAAATTATTACGCTGGGACTGGCAACAATCTGGTTTGCTTGTGGAGCATTGGCTGCGTTTATAGCAAGTCTTTTTGAAGTAAGTATTCCAGTACAATTTGTTTTATTTGCCGTTGTTTCTTTAGCTTCATTATTTACAGTCAGACCATATGTTGCAAGAAAATTTACAAGTGAGCGTACAAAGACGAATTACGAAAGTCTAATAGGCAAAAGCGCCCGCGTAGTTGAGACAATAGATAACTATAAAGAAACTGGAGTTGTATATATTAACGGCTTGGAGTGGACTGCAAGAGCAGTTGATGATGCTACTATTGATGCAGGCAAGATTGCAGAAATAATAGAGATTAGAGGGGTAAAGGTAATTGTAAAGGAAAAAAAGGAGGAACAATAATATGGAAGGAGCTTCATTAGTTGTTGGGATTATTATCATTGTATTAGTGTTACTTCTAGTTACATCAAGTGTGAAGATTGTACCACAGGCTCATGCTTATATTTTAGAGAGATTAGGTGGATATCAGAAAACTTGGGATGTTGGTTTACATTGGAAGTGGCCATTTATTGAAGCAGTAGCAAGAAAAATTAATTTAAAAGAGCAAGTAGTGGATTTCCCACCACAGCCAGTTATCACAAAGGATAATGTTACAATGCGTATTGACACAGTAGTATTTTATCAGATTACGGATCCGAAGTTATATGCATATGGTGTAGAAAATCCAATTATGGCGATTGAGAATTTGACAACAACTACATTACGTAATATTATAGGTGATTTAGAATTGGATCAAACTTTAACATCAAGAGAAACGATCAATGCACAGATGCGTGCAAGTTTAGATAGTGCAACAGATCCATGGGGAATCAAAGTAAATCGTGTGGAACTAAAGAACATCATTCCTCCACAGGCAATTCAAGAATCTATGGAGAAACAGATGAAGGCGGAACGTGAACGAAGAGAAGCAATCCTGATTGCAGAAGGTGAGAAAAAATCTACTATCCTTGTTGCAGAAGGTAAGAAACAATCTGCTATTCTAGAAGCGGAAGCTGAAAAAGAAGCTGCTATCTTACGTGCTGAAGCGAAGAAAGAAGCTATGATTCGTGAGGCAGAAGGTGAGGCAGAAGCAATTGCAAGAATTCAGGAAGCCACTGCCAATGGTATTCGTTTCTTAAATGAAGCAGATCCAAGCGCTGCAGTTTTAAAACTTAAGAGTTTAGAGGCATTCGAGAAAGTTGCAGATGGTCAGTCAACTAAGATTATTATTCCTTCTGAGATTCAGAATATGGCTGGAGTTGTAAAGTCTTTAACTGAAGTTGGAAAAGAATAAAAATTAATGATTTGTTTATATGTAATATTAGGCAGGGAGCGTATACTTCCTGCCATATTCTATTCGTAGGCTGTGTTAATAAAATTTAAATAAAGTATTTACAGAATATATATTGACGAAATGTAATTTATGGAATATTGTATTTTTAAAGAATATATTGAATAATTATACAGGAGTGATACATATGAATTTAAAAGGAAGAAGTTTTTTAACCCTAAAGGATTTTACCCCAGACGAAATTACATATTTAATTGATTTAGCCGCTGATTTAAAAGCGAAAAAGAAAAAAGGAATTACGGGCAATAGCTTAAAGGGAAAAAATATTGCATTAATATTTGAAAAACCATCTACACGTACGAGATGTTCCTTTACTATCGGATGTATTGATGAAGGTGGTCATCCTGAATATTTAGGTAAGGATGATATTCAGCTAGGTTATAAAGAAAGTGTAAAAGATACCGCACGTGTCTTAGGAAGAATGTTTGATGGAATTGAGTTTCGTGGATTTAAACAGGAACATGTTGAAATGTTAGCAAAATATAGTGGCGTTCCAGTTTGGAATGGTTTAACTGATGACTATCATCCAACGCAGATATTAGCTGATTTCTTAACACTAAAAGAACAATTTGGAAAGTTAAAGGGACTTCATCTTGTCTATGTTGGCGATGGTAGAAATAATATGGCAAACAGTTTAATGATTGGGGCTACGAAACTTGGTATTCATTTTACTAACATTGCACCAAAATCACTATGGCCAAAAGATGAATTATTACAGTTATGTCAAGGCTATGCCAAAGAATCTGGAAGTAAGATTAAAGTTACCGATGATATTAATGCAGTAGAAGGTGCTGATGCTATTTATACGGATGTATGGTGTTCTATGGGTGAGGAAGATAAGGCAGCAGAACGTGTTGCATTGTTAAAGCCATACCAGGTAAATGATGAGATGTTTGCAAAAACCAAAAAGGACAGCACAATATTCTTACATTGCCTTCCAGCCGTTAAAGGAAAAGAAGTGACAGAAGAACTATTTGAGAGATTCGCAGATGTTGTATTTGATGAAGCAGAGAATAGAATGCATACGATCAAGGCTGTTATGGTTGCAACATTGGGAGAACAGTAGAGTTTAAGAAATGCAAGAAGAATATCACCCGTTTTGAAAGGAGAAATTGAATGCTTGAGAATGAAAAGAAAATGGATGGTTTAGTGAAACAATATGCAAATTTTTGTAGAGATACATTTCAGATAAATCCTGAGCTGTATGCAAAGTACGAAGTAAAGAGGGGACTTAGAGATATTAGTGGAAAAGGTGTTTTAGCAGGTTTAACAGATATTTCCGAGATTCGTTCTTATACAATCATAGATAGTGAAGTTGTACCTTGTGATGGAAAGTTATTTTATCAGGGTATTGATATTGAAGACATTGTACATGGGTTTATCAAAGAGGATAGACTTGGATTTGAAGAGACAGTATACCTGCTTTTGTTTGGGCACCTTCCAAAGCGTGGCGAGTTAGTTGATTTTGAGGAGTTATTATCTTCCTATCGTGAGACACTGCCAACAAGTTTTGTGCGTGATATTATCATGAAAGCACCAAGTAAGGACATGATGAATACATTGGCAAGAAGTGTTTTAACTTTATATGCTTATGATGACAATGCAGATGATACATCGGTTGAAAATGTATTACGCCAATGTATGCAGTTGATTGCACTATTTCCAATGCTATGTGTATATGGTTACCAGGCATATAGTCATTATCATGACGGTAATAGCTTGTTTATTCATCAGCCTGTTAAGGAATTCTCTACAGCAGAAAATATTTTACATATGTTAAGACAAGATAGTTACTTTACACCTTTAGAAGCAAAGATATTAGATCTTGCTTTGGTGTTACACGCAGAACATGGAGGCGGTAATAATTCCACGTTTACCACTCATGTTGTTACTTCATCGGGGACAGATACGTATTCTGCAGTTGCAGCGTCCTTAGGCTCTCTAAAGGGGCCAAGACATGGTGGGGCCAATATAAAAGTTGTTCGTATGTTTGAAGATATGAAACAGAGTGTGAAAAACTGGAAAGATGAAGATGAGATTAGACAGTATCTTTCTGACTTATTAAACAAAAAGGCATTTGATAAGGCAGGTCTTATCTATGGAATGGGGCATGCAGTTTACTCCATTTCAGATCCTAGAGCAAGAGTGTTTAAGAGTTTTGTGGAACGTTTATCTGAAGAAAAGGGTATGACAGAGGAGTTTGGTTTGTACTCTATGGTAGAAAGACTTGCACCAGAAGTTATTGCCAAAGAAAGACGTATCTATAAAGGTGTCAGTGCCAATGTAGACTTTTACAGTGGATTTGTATATAATATGCTTGGTTTGCCAACCGAGTTGTTTACACCAATTTTTGCAGTAGCTCGTATTGCAGGATGGTCTGCTCACCGATTAGAAGAAATTATAAATGATGGCAAGATTATAAGACCTGGATATAAGAGTGTTTCAGCTCATAAGACATATACTCCAATTGATGAGAGATTGTAAGGCATACATAATATATTAAGAAAGAAGAACGAATTATGAAGCAGATACCACAGACTGAGCTTAAAACAAGAGAGATTGGAAAACAGATATTTTATTTTGATGAGATTGATTCAACGAATCTAGAGGCGAAAAGACACCAGGAAGACGAAGGTGGTCATGGAAAGGTGTTCGTAGCAGAGCAGCAGAATGCCGGAAGAGGAAGACTTGGACGTTCCTGGGTGTCCCCTAAGGAGACGGGGATCTGGATGTCCATCTTACTGAAACCAGATTTTTCTCCTGAGATAGCATCACAGGTTACTATTTTAGGGGCTCTTGCAGCAGCAGATGCCATCCGAAAAGTAACAAAACTTGATTGTCAGATAAAATGGCCCAATGATCTTGTTCTTAATAAGAAGAAGGTTTGTGGTATTTTAACGGAAATGGGAGTTTGTGACGGACGGATACAGTATCTGGTTCTTGGGATGGGAATTAACGTGAATACAGAATATTTTCCAGACGAAATACAGGACAAGGCAACTTCCTTAAGACTGGAAGGAGAAATGGTTTATTCAAGAGAAAGCATTATTGCAGAAATCTTAAACAGCCTTGAGCTGTATTATAATGACTTTTGTGAAAATGGTAGTCTGAAGAAGGTTGTAAATTACTATAATTCCATATTGATAAGTAAGGGGAAAAAAGTTAAAATAGTAGAGAAAATGAAGACAGACATTGGAGTTGCACTTGGAATAGATGAATTAGGAAGACTCAAAGTTCGCACAGAACAGGGAGAAGAAAGAACCATAGTATCTGGTGAAGTGTCTGTTCGTGGCCTTTATAGTTATGTTTAGTATGTTTGATAAATGTAAAAAAGGCAATGATATAAGTAGAATGCGCAGGGTTCGCAATCGGAGGTATTGTATGGATATAGAGAATAGAGTATTATGTGCGTCCAGCGCGTATGAAGAAAAATATTATTTTAACGAATTTTATTCAGGCATTCCGTCTGCAATTCAAGATGAGTTAAAAATTATGTGTGTAACATTTACATCAGATGTTGGTGGAATTTTAAGTTTAGAATTTGACGAAGAGGGTAATTTAGCATTATCCGTTGGGGCAGACGAAGGTGATTTGCTTTATGATGAAATCGGAAGCGGATTGAAAATAAAAGAGATGCAAAGAAACAAAAGTGAATTGTTTGAAGCACTCGAAACCTATTATAAAGTTTTCATCTTAAAACAGGACTTATCCGGTCTGTTAGATGAAGAATAAAAACTGAGAGGAGAAAAAGTCATGATTAGACATATCGTTTTATTTGATTTTGCCAAAGAGGCCGAAGGAAAAACTGCCATTGAAAATGCGGTGATTGCTAGAGACATGCTGTTAGCATTACAGGATAAAATCGACGTTCTTAGAAGAATGGAGGTTGGAATCAATGATGCGGAAGCAGATGATACCAATTATACGTTAAGTTTAGTTTGTGACTTTGATTCTTTTGAAGATTTACAGACATATCAGGTACATCCAGAACACTTAAAAGTGGGAAGTTTCATTGGAAAGGTAAGAACACAGAGAAGCTGTGTGGACTATGAAATATAAGGTGGAAAAGTATGATTTTAACAGTAGATATCGGAAATACGAATATAACAATAGGGATGTTTGAAGGAGATAAAGTAGTTGGTACATTTCGTATGACAACTAATATCTTAAGAACCTCAGATGAATATGGAATTTTCATTAAGGATGCAATTATTGCAAAAGGTTTTGACGGGGAAGTGGAAGGCGTTATCATTTCCAGTGTTGTTCCAAACATTATGTATTCTTTTGAGAATGGCATTATAAAGTATTTTAATAAAAAGCCAATTATTGTTGGTGTCGGAACGAAAACAGGAATTCGTATAGAAGCTAGAAATCCTTCAGAGGTTGGTGCTGATCGTATTGTAGATGCAGTGGCAGCATATGATTTATACGGTGGTCCAGTTCTTGTAATTGACTATGGGACAGCAACTACCTTTGATGTAGTATCAAAAGATGGAGCATTCGTTGCAGCTATTACTTGTCCAGGAATTAAGTTAGCAGCTAATGCGTTATGGTCAGGAACAGCTAGACTTCCAGAGATTGAGATTAAGAAACCGGAATCTATTCTTGCGAAAGATACCATTACAAGTATGCAAGCGGGACTAGTTTATGGCTATATTGGACAAACTGAGTATATTATCAATAAAGTGAAAGAAGAATTAGGTGTAGATGAGTTACGCGTTGTAGCAACAGGTGGTCTTGGCAGAATTATTGCAGATGAAACAGATTTAATTGATAAGTATGATCAGGGCTTGACGCTGTATGGATTGAAACTCATTTACGATAAAAATAAAAGGTAGTTAGAATGAGTTTAAAGATAGGAGATATCACAGTAGATGGTAATTTAGCGTTAGGACCAATGGCAGGAGTAACAGACCTGCCTTTTCGTGTGTTATGCAAGGAACAAGGTGCAGACCTAATTTATACGGAAATGGTTAGTGCAAAAGGCATCTACTATAAAAATAAAAATACGGATGCCCTGTTAGAGATTCGAGAGGATGAAAGACCTGTAGCATTACAGCTATTTGGTTGTGATCCTGAGATTATGGGAAGCATGGCAGCGCAGATTGAACATCGTAACTTTGATATCCTAGATATCAACATGGGGTGTCCAGTACCAAAAGTTGTGAACAATGGAGAAGGTTCGGCCTTGTTAAAGACACCAGAACTTGCGGGGAAGGTTGTGGAATCTATCGCAACTTCCATAAAAAAACCAGTTTCCGTAAAGTTCAGAATCGGTTATGATGAGATAGATAAAAATATTGTGGATTTTGCAAAACGAATGGAAGCAAGTGGAGCCCAGTTAATTGCGGTTCATGGAAGAACTAGAGCCCAGTATTATAGTGGGACTGCAAACTGGGATGTTATTCGTCAGGTGAAGGAGGCAGTATCTATTCCAGTATTAGGAAATGGAGATGTGTTCACACCGCAAGATGCAAAAGCAATGCTCGAACAAACAGGATGTGATGGAATTATGATAGCAAGAGGAGTTCGAGGAAATCCATGGTTATTCAAACAGGTAAAGGCATATTTAGAAAAAGGGGAATTTATTCCGAAACCAAGTTGTGAAGAGTTAGTTAAGATGGTACTTCGTCATGGAAAACTCCAAGTAGAATGGAAGGGCGAAAATATCGGAATCAAGGAAATGCGAAAGCATGTAGCATGGTATACAACTGGTTATAAAAATTCGGCAAAACTTAGAGGTAGGGTTAACGAAATCAATACGTACGCAGATTTAGAAGAAGTCATGTATGCGTTTTTAGATATGAATCAACAAATACAATAGCATAATAGTATTAGGAGGAATGATGGGATGTCTAATCAGGTAAATCTTTTAGTTGCGCAATCAGGAGGACCTACCGTAGCAATTAATTCAAGTCTTGCAGGAGTAATTAGTCAGGCGATGGCTAGTGGGAAAATCGATCATGTATATGGAGCCAAGAATGGAATCCAGGGAGTATTAAAGGAAGAATTAATTGTGTTATCCGAATTATTTGATAATGAAGAGAAAATAAAAGATTTACAACATACACCATCCATGTATTTGGGGTCTTGCCGTTATAAGTTAAAAAACCCAAATCAGGATGAAAGTGATTATCTAAGAATTATTGAAGTATTAAAAAAATACAGCGTGAAATATTTCTTCTATATTGGTGGAAATGATTCTATGGATACGGTTGCAAAGCTTTCTAAGTATGCCAAAGAGAAAAATTGTGAAATCTATGTAATGGGAATACCAAAGACAATCGACAATGATTTGAGGGCCATTGACCATACACCAGGTTTTGGAAGTGCCGCAAAATATATTGCTACGTCTATTCTGGAAATTGCACATGATACAGCAATTTATGATATGGAAAGTGTGTTAATTGTAGAAATTATGGGTAGAAATGCAGGATGGCTGGCAGCTTCTAGTGTTTTGGCAAGGACAGAATACTCTACAGCGCCGGACCTTATTTATCTGCCAGAGCGACCATTTTCAACAGCAAGTTTTGTAAAGGATGTTCGAGAACAGTTAAAAAGAAAGAAGCAGGTTATTATTGCAGTTTCTGAAGGAATTCGTGATATGGAAGGAACTTATGTATCTTCTCAGACTGCCAATACCGATCAGTTTGGTCATGTTCGTCTAAGCGGAACTGGTAAATACCTAGAACATCTCATTCATGATACAATCGGTTGTAAAGTGCGTTCTGTAGAACTGAATGTGTTACAAAGATGTGCGTCACACATTGCATCTCTAACAGATATTGAGGAAGCATTCGAGTTAGGAAAATGTGGTGTTAACTATGCTTTAGATGGCGTGACAGGACACATGGTTCGACTTCTTCGCACCAGTGATGAACCTTATACAGTTGAGTATAGCGTAGAGGATATTGATAAAATTGCCAACGAAGAGCGTATGGTACCACAAGAGTGGATTAATGAACAGGGAAATGATGTGACAGAAGAAATGGTTACCTACCTTAAGCCTCTAATTCAGGGCGAATCTATGCCAAATTATCAAGGAGGATTGCCACAATACTTATTTTATTAACTAGGAAAGTCCTCTGCGAGTCCTTCCCTAGTTAATAAAAAAGTGCCCTAAAAAGCAGGGAACAGGATGAACACGAGCGACTATATTCTTTACCCATCGGCGCGGCAAAGTGTGAGTTCCCTGTAGTAGACTGAAAACGCGAGGGTGTGAGGAACTCACACTTTGTTCTAAGTAAGTGGCAGTAACCCAAAGATAATATTAAGCATACTAGTAGATATAAACAAAGGAATATGAATAAGTTTTTAGGGCTTATTCATATTTCACAAAAATTAAAGTTTTTCGTGGTTTTCGTTTGCTTTTTTAAGGAAAAGAGAGTAATATACTTAATACAAAGACAAATGTTCGCGTACGGAAAACAGCAGAGAAAATTTTGTATGCGAGAACTGTTTATAGTACATACAAAACATCTTATAGGGAAAGAGGTATTTAATTATGAGCGAAAAGTTAAGAGTAGGTATTTTAGGTGCGACAGGTATGGTTGGACAGAGATTTATTGCACTTTTAGAAAATCATCCTTGGTTTGAAGTTGTAACAGTAGCTGCAAGCCCAAGAAGTGCAGGAAAAACCTATGAAGAAGCTGTTGGCGGACGTTGGAAAATGGATACACCAATGCCAGAGGGTGTAAAGAAGCTAGTAGTTATGAATGTAAATGAAGTAGAAAAAGTAAGCCAGTCCGTAGATTTTGTATTTAGTGCAGTAGACATGTCTAAGGACGAAATCAAAGCAATCGAAGAAGAATATGCGAAAACAGAAACACCTGTTGTTTCTAACAATAGTGCACATAGATGGACACCAGATGTTCCTATGGTTATTCCAGAAATCAATCCAGAACATTTTGAAGTAATCAAGTATCAGAAAGAGCGATTAGGAACAAAGAAAGGCTTCGTAGCGGTAAAACCTAACTGTTCTATTCAAAGTTACACACCTGCATTAGATGCATTAAAAGAGTTTGGACCAAAATTAGTGGTAGCTACAACATATCAAGCTATCTCAGGTGCAGGAAAAACATTTAAAGACTGGCCTGAAATGGTTGAGAATGTAATTCCATACATTGGCGGAGAAGAAGAGAAGAGTGAACAAGAACCTCTTAAAATCTGGGGACACATTGAAGATGGCAAGATTGTAAAAGCAGAAGGACCAGTTATTACAACACAGTGTATTCGTGTACCAGTATTAAATGGCCATACTGCAGCAGTATTTGTTAACTTTGAAAAGAAACCAACGAAAGAAGAAATTATTGAACGTTGGAGAAACTACAGTGGTCTTCCACAAGAACTTAACTTACCAAGTGCTCCAAAGCAATTCATTCAATATTTAGAAGAAGACAATCGTCCTCAAGTTAAGTTAGATGTTGACTATGAAAATGGTTTTGGCGTTTCTTTAGGAAGATTAAGAGAAGATACTGTATTCGATTATAAGTTTGTTGGTTTATCTCATAACACAGTACGTGGTGCAGCAGGTGGTGCAGTATTATGTGCAGAGTTATTAAAAGCACAAGGTTATATTGAGAAGAAATAAATAAGATGGAAATAGAAAAGAACCGACTCTTCAAAGAAGAGCAGGTTCTTTTTTTAACCTTATTTCGTTTCAGGTAAGTCAAATAAATACCGAATAAAAGCAAAAATATTTTCTTTATGTGGTGCATCACATGGAATTGCTAAAATAGGATTACTGATAGTACCGTGTAAATCCTTATATTTTTTACAGCCAGATAAATCAATACCTACTACAAAAGGCTCTCCATCTTCATAGGATGGCTGTGTAGAATTGTCCATTACCTCGTCAAATGATTTCTGGTTATCTTTACTTGTATCATCACTATCCAACTGTATATTGGCAGTTAATAATTTATCAGACAAAGCGTCTTTTATATCATCGGGCAAATAAGTATCTAAATTTGCTAAGAATCCATAATAGGCATATTGCTTGAAATAATTTTCATCTAATACAATTGTATCAATTACACCAGTATACATTATGGTAGTGAGTTTCTCGTCGCCAGTCATAGTAGATGAACCAGGTGCAAAAGAGAAATTATCATCAATATTAATGATATGATACTTATCTGTCTTTATTACGCCTGATAGATCATTTTTCATATTGGCAACAGAATCTTCATCAAGAGTATCCATTAGAACCGTAACGTATAAAGCTTCCTCTTTGTGAGGTCCTAAAACTACTACCCCAATATATATTAGAAAGCCTGCCAGTGCCAATCCTATGATACACTTCACAAGATAGTAATCTTTGAAGAAAGTCCATTTATCTTTGCCATCTAATTCTTTCCAAGTCTTTTTTACGGATTCTTCTTTGCGTTTTGCATAAATAGAAGCATCATCATTTAAAACAGTTTTTTTTACTTTGGTTTGTTTTTCCATGGTATCCATCCTTTATTATGTATCTAGTGTAGAAACACCTTCTATAGTGTATCATAGCTATAAGTTGAAAGGAACAATTATATTATAAAAAGTTTATAAAGACACAAAAAGATCCTCACGAATGAGGATCTTTTTGCTAGATTAATTAAGGGTATTACGATATGTATGTCAAGTCAATAAGACTTATGAAGCATTATTATATATGTTGAATTATTAAAGTTTAAACTGGAAATCAGCATAAGCACTGCATCCATGTTCATGAACATCAAGTCCATCTTCTTCTTCCTGTCTAGATACTCGTAAACCAATTGTTTTATCAATAGCAGTGAAGATGATAAAGGCTGCAACTGCTACAAATGCTCCAACAGAAAGAACTCCTAAGCACTGAATTCCGAAGAATTTAATACCACCACCGTAGAATAAACCTTTATCAACATCGAATAAACCAGTTAAGAGTGTTCCAATAATACCACATGCCCAGTGAACACCAGTAGCGCCAACAGGGTCATCGATTTTTAAGACTCGGTCAACAAATTCAATTACGAATACGACTGCGATACCACAAATAACACCGATTGCGATAGAGCCCCAATAAGATACACAGTCACAACCTGCTGTAATGCCAACAAGACCTGCTAATGAACCATTCAGTGTCATGGAAACATCAGGTTTTCCATAACGTACCCAAGTAAGAATTAATGTTGCTAATGTAGCAGCAGCGGCAGCTAAGTTTGTTGTAATAGCGATATCACCTACGTTAGAAGTAGCAGCTGTTGTAGAACCACAGTTAAATCCGAACCAGCAGAACCATAAGATAAATACACCTAATGCACCAATTGGAAGGTTGTGCCCTGGAATAGCCTGAGGCTTTCCGTCTTTATCGTATTTTCCAATTCTAGGTCCAAGTATTTTGGCACCAATCAAGGCACACCAGCCACCTACGGAGTGAACTGCAGTGGAACCAGCAAAATCATGGAATCCAATATCGGATAACCAGCCATTACCCCATATCCAGTGACCTGTAACCGGATAAATGAAGATAGAAATACAAGCACTGTATACTAAGTAAGCCGAAAACTTTGTACGTTCTGCCATAGAACCAGATACGATAGTAGCAGCAGTAGCGCAGAACACAGTTTGGAAAATCAGAAACACACCAAATGGTAATCCATTAAAAAGTCCATCGGCATCACCTAATTTAGAAGGATTAAAGAATCCACTTGTTCCGATGATAGGATTATCACCACCAAACATAATTGCAAATCCTATAACGAAGAAGAATAGGGAGCCCATAACAAAGTCCATCATATTCTTCATAATAATGTTACCAGAATTTTTTGCTCTGGTAAAACCAGCTTCAACCATTGCAAAACCAGCTTGCATAAAATAAACAAGAAATGCTCCGAGCATTGTCCAGACAATATTTATGTAAAATTGTGCATCCATAATAACCTCTCTTTCTATGCAGCGAATCTTATAAATAAGATGTGCATGTAAACTAAATTTTCGATTAATATCGCAACCCATAATGTAGTAAAAAAAGAGGATAATACTTCTAAAAAGCATTATCCCCATTGATAATAATCTGTTTTATGTATATTTTCATATGTACTATTATAAAGCGTTTTCACCACGTTCACCTGTTCGAATACGAACAGCATCTTCAACATCGTAAATAAATATTTTACCATCACCATAGTTACCTGTATTAATATTTGCAACAACTTTTGTCACAATCTGTTCTGCAACATCATCGTCGATGACGGTCTCCACTTTTACTTTTGGAAGTAAGTTAACATTAAATTCGGTACCACGATAAACTTGTTTGTAACCTTTTTGATTTCCGTAACCCATAATGTTTGTTATCATAATACCATTTGCTTTGCTTTCATCTAAAATAGATTTTAAATCTTCTAGCTTCTCTGGTTTAATAATTATTTCTAACTTTTTCATCTGAAATACCTCCTTTAATTGGATTTACCTCTTAATTAACGTTAATCTAGAAAAAAAATAGGCGTCTCTTATCTCTAAGAAACGCCCTTGTTTTTTATTGAAATTAATTATACAACAATTTTTTTTGTTGTCAATGATTATTTTAAAATTCATAAATTTTTTTCTGCTGTGTCGAAGGAATAATTATTTCCTGGAAGTATAACATTTAACACAATACCTAAGATAGATGCAACCGCAAGTCCGGAAAGATTAATTGTGACTTTACCCATTGTGAATTCAATTCCGCCGAAATGATTAATTACTAAAGCACTTACAATAATCACAGCAATTATAATGATATTACGGACTTTCTTAAAATCAACATCCTGTTCTACAAGATTTCGTACACCGATCCAGGAAATCATACAGTAAAGGACTAAGGATATACCACCAATGATTGCTGCCGGAATAGAACCAATAAAGCTTCCTACGATTGGGAAGAAGGATAGTATAATGGCAAAGCAAGCTGCGATTCGCATAACGAGAGGGTCATAAACCTTTGTTAAAGCTAGAACACCTGTATTTTCTCCATAAGTGGTGTTAGCAGGTCCACCAAATAAAGCGGAAAGACTAGTAGCAAGACCATCGCCAAGCAAGGTTCGATGTAAACCAGGTTCCTTTATATAGTTTTTTCCTGTTGTTGCACCGATGGCAGAGATATCGCCAATATGTTCCATCATAGTGGCAAGTGCGATAGGCATAATCGTTACAATAGAACTAAAATTGAATTTTGCAAATGCACTTGTTGTAAGTGGCACAGCAATGATTTTATCACTTGTAATGCTTGAAAAATCAATTTCACCCATAAAAATAGCAATGACATAAGAGACGATTACGGCGATAATAATTGGAATTATTTTAACCATTCCTCGTCCAAATACATTGCAAAGTATAATAGTGGCTAAGGCAATACCAGCAAGAATCCAGTTGGTGCTGCTGTTTGTAATAGCACTAGGTATTAAGATTAAACCGATACAGATAATGATAGGTCCTGTGACAACAGGTGGGAAAAAATACATGATTTTATTGACGCCATAGAATTGAATCAGTGCGCTGAATAAAACATAAACGAAACCAGCTACAAAAACACCACCACAAGCATATGGTAACATTTCGGTATTTGGCGTATTGTCTTGAATCATTGGTGCTACACTAGCATAGCCACCAAGGAAAGCGAAAGATGAACCAAGAAATGCAGGGACTTTTCCTTTTGTTAAGAGGTGAAATAAAAGAGTACCTACACCAGCCATAAAGAGAGTTGTTGTAACACTTAATCCTGTAATCATTGGTACCATTATAGTTGCACCGAACATGGCAAATGCATGTTGAAGACCAAGGATTAGGGTTTTCGTCCATCCGAGTTGGCGAACATCATAAATTCCAGTTGAAGTTTCTGAGCTTTTCATTAGTTTCATAAATTCCTCCATCGAAAAAAATACAACAAGTTACATTAATTTTGTCCAAATTCCCTATATCATATACGAAAACTTGTTTTTTGTCAAATTAGAAAATACGAAAAGGGTTTAGTAATAAAACAATCAATTATTTCATTGAATGTTTTGGTAAAATATTGTATAATAGGAACATCTTAATCATTGAATTTACGAAAAATTTCGTAAAGTTCGTGGAGGAAAAAAGTTCAAATAGAGAAGGAGAATCACGATGAAATTTGGATATTTTGACGATGTGAAAAAAGAGTATGTCATTACAACACCTACCACACCATATCCTTGGATTAACTATTTAGGATCTCAGGAATTCTTTTCTTTGATTTCCAATACAGCAGGTGGTTATTCTTTTTATAAGGATGCAAAACTAAGAAGAATTACACGATTCCGTTACAACAACGTACCATTAGATTTAGGTGGCGGACGTTATTACTATTTATATGACGAAGGTGATTTCTGGTCACCAGGATGGGCACCAGCAAAGAAAGAACTTCAGTCCTATGAATGCCGTCATGGTATGGGATATACAATTATCAAAGGAAAGAGAAATGATGTTTCTACTGAAGTAACATTCTTCGTACCTTTGAACTTTAATGGGGAAGTACATAAAGTCGTAATTAAGAACGAAAGCGACAAAGTGAAAAAATTAAAATTATTCTCATTCTTAGAGTGGTGTCTATGGAATGCAGATGATGATGATAGAAATTTCCAGAGAAACTTTAGTACTGGTGAAGTAGAAATTAAAGGCTCTGCTATTTACCATAAGACTGAGTATAAGGAAAGAAGAAACCACTATGCATTCTTTTCTGTAAATGCACCAATTGCTGGTTTTGATAGTGATAGAGAAAGCTTTATTGGAACATACAACGGATTCGAGGCTCCTCAGGCAGTAGTCGCTGGACAATCTAACAACTCTGTAGCTGACGGATGGTCTCCTTGTGCTTCTCATTGTCTTGAGATGGAATTACAGCCAGGAGAAACAAAAGAATATGTATTTATCTTAGGCTATGTTGAAAACCCTGTTGATGATAAATGGGAATCTAAAGGGGTAATCAATAAGAAGAAAGCAGAAGCTATGATGGCACAGTTCGCTACAACCGCTGATGCAGACAAAGCTTTAGCTGAATTAAAAGCAGACTGGGATAGATTATTATCAAAATATATCTTAGAGTCCGGCGAAGAAAAACTGAACAGACAGGTTAATATCTGGAACCAGTATCAGTGTATGGTTACATTTAACTTATCAAGAAGTGCTTCTTACTTTGAGTCCGGTGTAGGCCGTGGTATGGGATTCCGTGATTCTAACCAGGATATCTTAGGATTTGTTCATCAGATTCCAGACCGTGCAAGAGAAAGAATCATCGACATCGCTTCTACACAGTTACAGGATGGTGGAGCTTATCATCAATACCAGCCTTTAACTAAGAGAGGAAATGATGCAATCGGCGGTAACTTTAACGATGACCCATTATGGTTGATCCTTGCTGTTGTTGCATATGTAAAGGAAACGGGAGATTATAGTATTCTTGATGTTATGACTCCATTTGACAATGATATGAGCGTAGCAACACCATTAAAAGACCACTTGAAGAGATCCTTCGACCATGTTATCAATAACTTAGGACCTCACGGACTTCCACTTATTGGACGTGCTGACTGGAATGACTGTTTGAACCTTAACTGCTTCTCAACAGAACCAGGAGAATCTTTCCAGACAACTACAAGTAAAGATGGTAGAGTTGCTGAATCTGTTATGATTGCTGGTATGTTCACATATATCGGTGGATTATATGCAAGATTAATGGAAAAAGTAGGCGATACTGATGAAGCGAAACGTGCGGACACTGAAGTTGACAAGATGCGAGACATTATCATGAAGGATGGCTGGGATGGAAAATGGTTCCTTCGTGCATACGATGACTTTGGTAAAAAAGTTGGTAGTGAAGAGTGTGAAGAAGGTAAAATCTTCATCGAATCACAGGGCTTCTGCGTAATGGGTGGCTGTGGAGTTGACGATGGAAGAGCTATCCAGGCACTTGATTCTGTAGAAGAACGTCTTGGAACAAAATACGGTTTAGTACTTAACAACCCAGCGTTTACAAGATACGTTGTGGAATATGGTGAAATCTCAACATATCCAGCTGGTTACAAAGAAAATGCCGGTATCTTCTGTCATAACAATGCTTGGATTATGTGTGCAGAAGCAGTTGTAGGACGTGGAGATAAAGCTTACGATTACTACACAAGAATTGCTCCAGCATTTTTAGAGGATATCAGCGAAATTCATAGAACAGAGCCATATGTATACCCACAGATGGCAGCTGGTAAAGATGCAAGACGTTTTGGTGAAGCTAAAAACTCCTGGTTGACAGGTACAGCTTCTTGGAATTTCGTTGCTATTTCTCAGTTTATCTTAGGTATTCAGCCAGACTTTGATGGTCTTAAGATTGACCCAGCAATTCCACATGATTGGGATGGTTACAAGGTAACTAGAGAGTTCCGTGGTGATATCTTTGAAGTAGAAGTGAAGAACCCTAACCATGTATCTAAGGGGGTAAAATCCTTAGTAGTAGATGGTAAGGAAGTTGAAGGAAATGTAATTCCAATGTTCAAGGATGGTAAGAAACATAGCGTTGTTGCTACAATGGGTTAATTGTTGAAATGCAATAGAATAGCGAGTTAAAATTAAGGGAGCATGTGCTGGTTTGGGGGCACATGCTCCTTTGATTGTAACTAGATACAAAAAAATCGGTCAAGGCGTAATGCTTTGACCGATCTTTGATATTTCAATTATGAGCGCATATCGGGGAGAGGGGTAGTGATGATTAAACTAAGTTATTGTACCAGTAAGTAGCCTGATTACCTCTTGTTTCATCTTGGTTAGAGTTTGCAGGTCTCTCATAGTTGTGTAAGAATGCACAAGCTAAGTAGTAAGCGGACTGAGTTGACTGAGTAAACTGTTTAAAGGTTAAGTTGTAGTTAGAAGTAGCATAGAACTGTTCACCATGTTCTACTTCATAGATAATACGTTTTAACTCACTGTCCATATTTGCAACAGTCAAACCATTGCTGTTAGCCCAGTTGATATACTTAGTAGCAGGAGTCCACTGTGTTAAACCGAAACCACCACTAGTATTACCAGATTTTAAACTCTGCCAGATACCTGGGTTAATGGTACTTTCTGTTTCCATGTTTCCAAGCATACCGCATACCGCATTTTTAGTCCATCCTCTACTACGTAAGTAATCTAAGATGTATTGTGCGTTGACTTTCATCTGGCTTTTGCTTAAGTAGCTGTTACTACAGTAAACAGAACCTGTAGGTACTTGTTCGTTGCCACCGTCTGAAGGATATGCATTATAACCAAACAAATACTGCCAAGAGGCAGGACCGATAATTCCGTCTGAAGAAATACCCATTTTGCTTTGGAAATTTCTTGTAGCAGTATCAGATCCACTACCGAAAGCACCGTCGATGGAAAGACTTTCAAATTTGCTTAATAAGTACTGAGCAGCCTTTGCCGCATTGTTATTAGCACCTTTTTGTACAGTTACAACTAATCGAGAAAGGGTATTTGCTCCTGCAATACCATCAGCTGAAAGTCCTTGGGAGGATTGATAATTGGTTACCGCTGTTTTGGTACCAGGTCCAAAACTTCCGTCGATGGAAAGTGATTGTCCCCGATAAGCGAGTAAACATTGTAATGCGTAAACATTTTTTCCTGAATTGCCTGATTGTAAATTTGGCCATTGTGGTTTTGAAGCCATAATTATTACCTTCTTTCATTATTATTTGATGAAGTACTTTTATCCTGCGCGCTGATTAAGAAGCATCTTCATACATAAAAAAAGGCAGTATTATGTGAAATGTAAACATAAAAAGGGCAAAAATAAAAAAAGATAAAGAAATTAGGTGGCTGATTTTGTTAAGAAGTAAAATTAGCATTATGAGCAACTTTAAAATTAAGTTGATTGAACTGATATTAGCTAACAAATTAAGTTTAATTACAATAGTAAAATATTGAATAAATAAATACAAATAATTTAGCTTTATCCATAATTAGTTATATATAATCTGATAAAATGTTAAAATTCTTTTGTTCAATTCGACAATACAAAAAATAAGCTAATTATGGTAAAATATAATTGCGTGAGGAAATAAGATAGAATACTTAAAATTAATTTAAAAGGGCAACTAAAAGAAAAGTAATTTTAAGCTTAAGAAGGGAGCAATATAAGGTGAGAAAGAAATATTTGTACAAGAAGATTGGTGCAATGATGCTAGCAGCAGCAGTTATGGGAACTACTGTTACACCAACACCTTTCACAGGATTCGTTGCAAAAGCAGCTTCAGAAGAATCCGAAGCTACAGTGCTAAAACAATGGAGTTTTACGACTGGAGCAGATGGATGGGAGTACGGAACAAGTTGGGAATATCAATATGATGGTATTGAAAACTCTTCTGTTTCCTGGGATGATGGAAAATTAAAAGCAACAGTTGATTATAGTAAGAATGCAGCAGACAGCTGGAGTCAAATGGCAATTAAGACTTGGGTAAATAACACAATGGATCTGACAGGACTTAATGTTTGTACATTTGATTTCTATTATGATTCAAGCTGTATGACACAGGGAAGCTTCATGTTTAAGCTTTTCTCGAACGGAGCAGGAATTGATCAATCTGTTACATATGATAAAGCAGATGAAAAAACAGTAGAAGGAACAATCAAAAAAGTATCCATTACTGTAGATTTAGGTGAATTAACATCAGAAGATATTGCAACTACAAATGATTTTGCTATTTGTTTAATTGGTAATCAGACAGACTATACAGGTGATGTATGGTTCGATAACATCAAACTTTTATCTACAACAGTACAGGAAAAACCTTTAAATGTAATTAAGCAGTACACGTTCAATAATTCAGCGGAGAGCTGGTATTATGGAACAGGATGGGAATACAATTATAGTGGTGCTGCGAATTCATCCGTAGGTTATGAAGATGGAATGTTAAAGGTAATGGTAGATTACTCAAAAGATTCTGCTCAGACTTGGAGCCAGTTAGCTGCTTGTGTTTGGGAGAACAGTGGTATGGATCTTACAGGAGCAAATACAGCTTCCCTAGATTTCTTCTATGACAAAACTTTATTAAAGAGCGGTTCCTTTAAATTAAAATTATACTCCAATGATCACCTTGAATGCACAACAGACGTTGATTTTTCTGATGCAGTAGAAGTAGAAGGAACAAACTTAATTAAAGTTCCAGTTAAATTCTATTTTGAAACATTAACAGATGCTGCTAATATAAATGATTTAGCAGTTTGTATCATTGGTAACAGCACAGCTTACAAAGGTCCGATTTACTTAGATAACATATCAATAATGAAAGATGCAGCCGTTACAAGTTCTTATGTAAATTCTACAATTAAACCTACAGGTGCAAAATACAAACAAAGTATTAAAGACGGCGTACTTACTACATATGATAAAGATGGACAAGAAGTTTATACAAAGCTTGCTACACAGGTTCCAACTGTTGATAAAGATGCAACAGATGTAGCAAAACAGGCATACGCTTACTTAAAAGCAGTTGGTTCTACTGATACAGTTATTTACGGACATCAAGATGATACATTTGCAAAAGCTGGTTCCAGTGCATTATCTACATCTGATACATACGATGTAACTGGTGCATATGCAGGTGTGTTTGGTATTGATGCGTTAGCTTTAGCAGGTCAGGAATACTCCGCTAGCAGATTTAATAGTGAAATCGTGCCAAAGACTGGTGCACAAAGAGTTCCTGAAACGTTAGCCGGTAATGTTGAGGCAGCAGCAAAATTAAGTAATATGGCAATTGAAAGTGGCGCAATTGTAACACTTTCCGCTCATATGCCTAACTTCTCTAAGACAACAGCTGGAAATTATGATGGAGTTCATTCTTATACAAAATATAATTTCAGTGGTTATACTGTAAATGACTTATCTGGTAATGTTATGGATCAGATGCTTCCAGGTGGACAGTACAATGATAAATTCAATTGCTATCTTGATATGATTGCAGAATATGCAAAACAGGTGAACGGTGCAATTTTATTCAGACCATTCCATGAAAATACAGGTGGCTGGTTCTGGTGGGGAGCTTCTTGTTGTGATCCAGAAACATATAAGAATGTATTTCGTTATACAGTAGAATATCTGCGTGATACAAAAGATGTTCACAACATGTTATATGAATATGGCCCAAGTTCTGATGCAGAAAGCGTTGAAGATTACGGAGTTCGTTATCCTGGTGATGAATATGTTGATATTGTTGGATTCGATATGTACAACTCTAATCCAAAGAATGATGACACATTCGTAAATCAGTTAAAGTCACAGTTAGATATCGTAGGTGAATTTGCTGCACAACACAATAAATTATTTGCTGTTACAGAAACTGGTATGGCTTCTAGCAGTATAGATAAGGGTGATAACCAAACAGCTGTACATAAAACAGGAAACAAAGATAAAGACTGGTATAAGAAAGTTTCAGAAACTGTTGGAAAATCAGATGCAAGTTATTTCTTATTATGGGCTAACTTTTCTGAAAACGATGGTTTTTACTCTCCATATGTAAAATCTGTAAATGAGGATGGCTCTTTATATGGTCATGAATTACTTGATAATTTCATTGATTACTATAATGATCCTAGAAGTGCATTTACATCTAATATGGCAGATGCTATGACTCAGTTGAAAGATGTTAAGATTGATACAGTTTCTATTTCAGATGCTGTTAATGGTTACATTACATCTCCAGCATCAGGTGCTAGAATCTTAGAGGCAACTGATATAACAGCTAAACTTTCTAATATTGCAAGCACAGATAAAGTTGAGATTTATTTCTATGGTGCAGATGACAAGATGGCAAAAGTAACAGCTGTAACTATTGATGGAAGCAACTACAAAGCAACATTAGATACCGCAACATTAAAATCTTTAGGCGAAGCAGTTGGAACTATGGCTCTTGTTGTAAATGGTGAAACAATTCAGACAATTAACGCAACTTATAATATTCCTGAACCAGTTGAAGATCCATATGTTGTAGATAATTTTGATACATACTATGGTGTGGAATCTTTATTAAATAAGGCTTGGTCTCCAATGAAACTTGCTGGCTGTTCTCTTAATTTAGAACTAACAAAAGAAGCAGGTAAATTCTATGATGGAACACATGGTTTGAAATTCACATACGATGAATCAACAGATGGCTGGGCTGGTGCAACAATTACAAAAGAAGCAAACTGGTCTGGTTGTAATGCACTACAGTTATGGACAATTCCTGATGGTAACAATCAGAAAACTGTAGTTCAGGTTACTGCAAACAGCAAAGTATATGAAGTTTATTTAGATAAATATACACAATATGCAAATTCAACAGAACCAATGTTAATCACAATTCCATTTAGTGAATTCTGTGAAAGAGATACAGTAGGAAATCCAAAAGGTGGTTTAGTAAATGATTCTTCTGCAATTTCTTCTATAGGCCTTTGGGTAAATGCAATCGAAGGTTCAGCAGCAGTAAAAGATGATAGAGTAACAGGAACTATTTACTACGATGCAGTGAAAGCCGTTAAGAGTGATTCTTCTGCAATTACATTTGAGAAGACTGGTACTACAGAGCCAACACCAAGTGTAGAACCAAGCGAAGAGCCAACACCAAGTGTAGAACCAAGCGAAGAGCCAACACCAAGTGTAGAACCAAGTGAAGAGCCAACACCAAGTGTAGAACCAAGTGAAGAACCAGCACCAAGTGTTGCACCAGTAGATGGAATCAATCCTAAGGTTGAAGTTACAACAAATCATAGTGGTAATATTTCGCAGGTTTACTCTATTACAAATGGAGGAAAAAAAGCATTTGATTTATCCAAACTTACTATCCGTTACAACTACTCTAAAGATGGTAACAAAGCACAGCAGTTCTGGTGTGATAGTGCAGGTCTGTCCTTAAGCACAGCACCATACTATGTAAACTATTCTTCTAATGTAAAAGGTACATTTGGAGATGGATACTTAGAACTTTCTTTCGATGAAGTTTATATGATTGATGCTGGAACATTAAACGTTCAAGTAAGATGGAACCAGGAAGACTGGTCAAGTTATACAAACTTCAAAGAAGGAAATGTAGAAGTTTATTATGATGGTCAGTTGATTAAGTAATTCATAATAAAAAGAGTTTGAATTTATATTGGAGCTTTTGCAAAATGAGTATAAAAAACTTATGGAGCAAAGGCTCCTTTTATGCTTTTCTAAATCTAAAATTTATGTTACACTATCGGCGTATAAAGATTAATGTAACCGTACACATGAAGTACATAGAAATGGAGATATTATGGATATAAACAAAGAAGCAGACTTGCTTTCTAATTATGTGGTTCGCTTAAGAAAGCATTTTCACATGCATCCAGAACTAGGAATGCAGGAGTTTGAAACTTCGAGACGTATACAAGAAGAATTAAGAGACATGGAAATCCCATTTATCAAGGTTGGAGAAACAGGTGTAATCGGCTTTGTAGGTAAAGGGGAAAAAGTAATTGCGTTGCGAGCCGATATGGACGCTCTTCCAATTACTGAAAGTACAGAAGTAAGTTATAAGTCTCAAAACGAAGGTGTCATGCATGCTTGTGGACATGATGCACACATGGCATCTCTCCTTGGAGCAGCAAGAATTTTAAAGAAATATGAAGAGGAGTTAAATTGCACAGTAAAATTAATTTTTCAGCCTTCAGAAGAAAATTGTAAGGGTGCCAAGTTAATTAGTGATCATGGACATTTAGATGATGTAGAAGAAATCTTCGGTTTACATGTATTTGGAGATATACCTTGTGGAATTGTTAATATTCAAGAGGGACCAAGAATGGCGGCAACCGATATTTTTGAGATTCACTTAAAAGGACGTGCGGGGCATGCAGGAAAGCCACAGCAATGCGTAGATGCAACAGTAGCAGGAGCAGCATTAGTGATGAACTTGCAGACTGTTGTCAGTCGTGAATTAGACCCTAACGCCTCTGCAGTATTAACAGTAGGTAAGTTCGTTTCTGGTACTGCTCACAATATCATATCAGGAGAAGCAACCATACGTGGAACAGTGCGCACCTTTACACATGAGGATGGAAGACTAATCGAAAATGCAGTACATCGGATCGCTGAAAGCACAGCAGCATCATATCGTGCTAAAGTTCATGTAGATTATCAGCGTTCTCTTCATCCAGAGGTTATGAATGATAAGAAAGTAACCGAGTATGCTTTAGAATGTGCTAAGAGAGTCTTGCCGGAAAACATGTTTGTTGAACAGCCTAAGATGTTTCTAGGAGAAGATTTTTCCGTATACCAGCAACGTGTGCCAGGGACGTTTGCATTCGTGGGAGCAGGGAATGAATCACTTGGAAGAGCTTACCCAAATCATCATGATAAATTTAATATTGACGAAAAAGCAGTTATTATTGCAACAAAACTATATGTGTCTTTCGCAATGTTCCAATAACATTCGCAAAATGTTGTCATATAATAAGAAAAGTTATTGCAAATGTAATATTTTTGCTATATGATACTAGAGTATCAAATTGACCATTTTAGGTAGAAACGAGGATAAGAAAAATGAAAAAACATATGATATTATTCTTGGCATTTACATTTGTAATGTCTATTGCACTCAGCGGTTGCGGAGGCGATAAGAATGATGGAAATAGTGGTTCAGTTGTGGTAGGAATTACACAGGATCTTGATAGTCTTGACCCACACAAAGCGGTTGCGGCAGGAACTCATGAGGTATTGTTCAATGTATTTGAAGGTCTGGTAAAACCAGATAGCAAAGGAAATTTAAATCCAGCTGTGGCAAGTAAATGTGAAGACAATGAAAAAGGTGATGTTTACACATTTACAATAAGAGACGGAATCACATTCCATAATGGCGAAAAAGTCACAGCAGATGACGTTGTTTATTCCATTAAACGCGCAGGTGGTTTATTAGAGGGTGAGTCCTCTGATATTAATATTAATAAAGCACTTCAAGGTAATGTAAAATCAGTGGAAGCGAAAGATGATAGTACAGTTGTATTAACATTAAACACTCCTGATACAGAATTACTAGCATATATGACAGAGTCTGACTGTGCGATTATTCCTGCTAACTATAATGACCAGGAAAAAACACCAGTTGGTACAGGCCCTTATAAGTTTGTGTCTTACGCCCCATTAGAAAGTTTTGTAATGACAGCGTATGATGGATATTGGAATAAAGAAGCATTCCCAAAGATTAAAGACGTAACATTTAAAATCAGCTCTAGTACAGACGCTGCATTCTTAGAGTTACAGTCTGGTGGTATTGATATCTTCCCTTATCTAACAGATGAACAGGCAAATCAGCTGTCAAAAGATCAATTTAATGTTGAAATTGGTAACATGAACCTAGTTCAAGGTTTATTCTTAAATAATAAAGTGGAGCCATTTAATAATATAAAAGTTCGTCAGGCATTAAACTATGCAATTGATAAACAGGCAATTATCGATATGGTTGCAGGTGGTAATGGTACAATCATTGGAAGCAATATGTTCCCAGGACTTGCAGCTTATTACAATGCAGATATGGCGTCACAATATAAAGTAGATACAGAAAAGGCAAAAGAACTGTTAAAAGAAGCTGGATATGAAGATGGATTAACATTTACCATTACAGCACCTTCTAACTATCAGTTCCATGTTGATACGGTACAGGTAATTGTAGAACAGTTAAAAGCAATTGGTGTAACAGCAAAACTGAATCTAGTTGACTGGTCAACATGGTTAAGCGATGTTTATCAAGCTCGTAACTATGAAGCTACTATCGTTGGTTTAGATGGAAACTTAGCTCCAAAGGATATCTTAGATCGTTACGACTCCAAAGCCAATAATAACTTTGTTAATTACAGTAATGAAGAGTATGATAAGGTATTAGAGAAAGCGGTATCTACAACAGATGAAACTGAAAAAGTTGAGAATTATAAAAAACTACAGGAAATTTTAGCGGAAGATGCAGCGTCAGTTTATATACAAGACCCTGCTAAATGTGTAGCGGTGAATAAGAAATTAGGCGGTTATCAATTCTATCCTGTATATGTGCAGGACATGTCTAGCATGTATTTTGTAGAGAAATAGCATTTAGCCAAAGACCATGAAAAGTGCCAGGACATGGAGATGTCTAGCATTTTTTCGTGGTCTTTTGTGTAAGTAAAGGATGGATTAATACGATGAAGTGGATTGGGAAGAAAGTGACATCCATGATAGTAACCTTATTTTTAGTCTCAGTTATTGCATTTCTAGCTTTTGAGGTAGTTGCGGGAAATAGCATGTTGTCTAAAATGGGAATGGATGCATCACCAGAGCAGATAAAAGCTTTAGAAGAAGAATATGGATTAAACAAGAGTCTCCCAGAACGTTACGGAGATTGGTTTGTTCATGCAATACAAGGTGATTTTGGAACATCTTATCAATACAATGTTCCAGTTACCGATTTAGTATCAGACCGTATGGCAGTTACAGTAGGATTAGGATTACTATCAATTGTGCTCATTCTAGCGATTTCAATTCCTCTTGGACTGTTTGTGTCACGACATGAAGGTGGAATGTGGGATCATGTTATTTCTACATTAAACCAGGTATTCATGTCCATACCGAATTTCTTTTTGGGAATGTTAATCTGTCTGGTATTCGGAATTGTTTTTAGGTGGTTTCAGCCAGGAGCATATATTCCCATGAAACAGAGTGTGTCAGGATATTTCTCATATATCATATATCCAGCTGTCGCAATTTCAATTCCTAAGATTGCTATGGTTGTGAAGTTCTTAAAAACGTCTGTGATAAGGCAGATGAAAATGGATTATGTACGAACTGCAAGAGGGAAAGGAAACAGCGAACGGAACATTTTATATAACCATGTGCTTAAAAATGCACTAATTCCAGTTATTACGTTTCTTGCAATGATTCTTGCTGAGGTTTTAGCAGGAAGTATTGTTTTGGAGCCAGTATTTAGTCTCCCAGGGCTTGGAAGACTCCTTGTTGTTTCGATTTCAAGTCGAGATTATCCAGTTGTGCAGGCAATTATACTTTATATTGCAACAATCGTAATCGTATTAAACGGTATTGTGGATATTTTATATCAGGTATTAGACCCACGAGTGAAAGAAACCGTATAAAGGATGGTAGACCAATGAAAAAGAAAAGTAAAAAATATTATATTGGAATGTGTATGATGTTGGCAGTCCTGTTGCTTGTTATGGTGGGAATCTTTTATACTCCATACGATCCAAATGCAATGGAAGCCAGTATTAAGAACATGCCTCCAAGTTTAAGTCACTGGTTCGGTACAGATAATTTTGGACGTGATATCTTAAGCCGTGTCATGGAAGGAAGCAGAATTACATTTTTTATAGCCATATGTACAGTTGCCATAGGGTGCGTAGCAGGAAGTTTCATTGGCGCTGTTACAGGTTATTTTGGTGGAATACTAGATACCGTTGTTATGCGTTTGAATGATGTTTTATTATCTTTTCCGTATATCTTATTAGGACTTGTTTTCATTAGTTTTTTAGGCGTTGGACGATATAACATTATCATTGCGATGGGAATTATGTTTATTCCTAGTTTTGCCAGAGTGGTGCGAAGTGAATTTGTGATTCAGAAAGAATTAGATTATGTAAAAAATGCTAGGCTTATGGGAGCAAGTCATTTTCGCATTATGTTTGTGCATATACTTCCTAATACACTGCCTATCATATTATCAGCCATTACAATAGGATTTAACAATGCCGTATTAACAGAAGCAGCCCTAAGCTTTCTTGGATTAGGGGTTCAGCCGCCAGATCCGAGCTTGGGAAGAATGCTGTCAGAGGCACAGGCGTATCTGACCAATGCACCTTGGTATGCCCTTGCACCAGGTCTTATGATTATTTTTACAGTACTTGGATTTAGTTTGATAAATGAAAGGGAGTGAGACACATGGAAGAATTACTTAGAATTAAAAATCTTAAAATTGCTTTTCCAAAAAAAGATGGTTACCGTACTGTTGTAGATGATGTCTCATTTTCTGTAAAACAAGGTGAAATGGTAGGAATTGTTGGTGAGAGTGGTTCTGGAAAATCTATGACGTCACTTTCCATTATGAGACTATTGGCAAAAGAAGCATCGGTACAGGGTGGGAATATATTTTTTCAAGGAAAAGATATGCTTACTATGTCACAGACTGAGTTAGAACAGGTTCGTGGAAATGATGTATCCATGGTATTTCAGGAGCCAATGACATCACTAAATCCTGTTTTAACAATTGAAAAGCAGTTAGAAGAAGTATTTGTACTTCATGGAGAATCATCAAAAATGCAGGATACGAAAAAAGAAATATTAGACATGCTAGAACAGGTTGGATTATCACAAGGAGAAGAGTTGCTAAAACGTTATCCTCATGAGCTTTCTGGAGGAATGAGACAAAGAGTTATGATTGCTATGGCAATGCTTCTAAAACCAAAACTTCTTATTGCAGATGAACCCACAACTGCATTGGATGTTACCATCCAGGCTCAAATTTTAAATTTAATTGAAAAATTAAATAAAGAGTATGGAACTTCCATATTGCTGATTTCTCATGATTTAGGTGTAATAAAAAAATACTGTTCCAAAGCGATTGTAATGTGCGACGGAAAAATTGTGGAAGAAGATACCGTTCACAATCTTTTTTATCATCCAAAACAAGAATATACCAAAAAGCTGTTAGAAGCTGTCCCAAGCCGAAAAGTAAAGAATCAATTTTCCAGTCAAAAAGAAAAGGTGACAATGCAATCCATAACTCCAAGCATTTTACAGGTTGAAAATTTATCTGTGAGTTATGCTAATAAAAAGGGGCTGTTCGGTAAAAAACAGACGAAGGAAATAGTAAAAGATGCATCTTTGCATGTAATGGAAGGTGAAATTGTAGGTATTGTTGGAGAAAGTGGCTCAGGCAAAACAACACTTTCTAAAGCAATTGTTGGATTAGCGGATAAAAGCAAGGGGAAAATTAAGATGAAGGAAAAACGTCCTGTAATGGTATTTCAAGACCCTTATTCCTCTTTGAATCCATCTAGAAAGGTAGGTTGGATTATTGAAGAACCATTGCGTATACAAGGTGGAATGCCCAGAAAAGAGAGAGCAAAACGAGTGGAAGAAATGCTTTTGCAGGTAGGACTTCCAATCGAATATAAGGAGCGTTATATCTGGCAGTTAAGTGGTGGTCAAAGGCAGCGTGTAAGTATAGCAGCCGCTTTGATTACCAATGCAAAATTTATCGTGTTAGATGAACCTGTTTCCGCCTTAGATGTTACCATACAGGCACAAATTTTAAAGCTTCTGATTGAGTTAAGAGAAAAATATGATCTGTCCTATTTATTCATTTCACATGACTTAAATGTAGTATATCAGCTTTGTGATCGTGTTTACATTATGAATCAGGGGCAATTAATCGAAAATGGTACAACAGAAGAAATATTCCGTTCACCTAAAACGGAATACACGAAGAAATTGTTAAATTCTGTTTTAAGTATATCGTAATTAAGAATTGAGGGAGTGTAATGACTGAATTTTTAGTTCGTTGTTTTATTAAGGATAATGAGAATGTAAAAAGTGCAAAAGTAAGAACTTCTTATGGATTGCTTGCAAGTGTAGTAGGCATCATATGTAATTTAATTCTATTTGGAATAAAGATAGTAATAGGTACGCTTTTAAATAGTATTGCGGTTACAGCCGATGCATTCAACAACTTATCAGATGCAACGTCTAGCATAATTGGTTTTGTAGGAACGAAACTTGCAAACAGGCCAGCGGATAAGGAACATCCTTTTGGTCATGGAAGATATGAATATGTAGCTGCACTAATCGTAGCATTTTTAGTACTTGAAGTGGGGCTTAGCTGCTTAAAGAGTTCCTTTTCAAAAATACTTCATCCAGAACCATTAGAATTCCAGTTCTACTTAGTAATCATTTTGGTGATCTCAGTCTTAATTAAGGTCTGGTTAGGAGTATTTAATCGAAAATTAGGGAAGCGAATTAATTCTGCAATTATGAAGGCAACATCTGCTGATGCATTTGGCGATGTGGGCATTACCAGCGCGACTGTTCTATCTGTATTGTTAGTAAAATTTGCAGGACTTAATATAGATGGGTACATTGGTCTAGTCGTATCCGTATTTGTCTTGCTTTCAGGCATTAACATTTTGAAAGAAACCATACAGCCACTTCTTGGGTTGGCCATATCCGTTGAAGATTATGAGAGAATTTCCAGATTTGTAGAGAAGTATGATTTAATAGTGGGGAGCCACGATCTGATTCTTCATAACTATGGGCCTTCCGCTCTCATGGCAACCATTCATGCTGAAGTTCCTGATACAACATCAATGGATAAAGCTCATGGTGTCATTGATCAGATTGAGAGAGATGCAAAAGAGCAGCTTGGTATTTTGCTTGTAATTCATATGGACCCTGTTGCGGTTGATGATGAGCAGGCCATGGCAGCAAAAGAAATTGTAATAGATGAATTAAAGAAGTTAGATGAAATAGGTACCATTCATGATTTCCGTATGGTGAAAGGAGAAGAAGAATCAAAATTAATCTTTGATTTAGTAGTTCCTCATAGCTATTCTGTCACCAGGGAAAATGATTTAATTAATAAATTAAGGGACAAGGTACAAGAGGTTAATGGACATTATGAGTGTATCATTACGTTAGAACACAGTTACGTTGAAGAGAGGAATACACGTAGCAAGAAATCCAAGTAACAGAAAGAGAGAGTTTTATGATAGTAGATTTCCATACACACATTTTTCCGGACAGCATTGCAGAGAAAACTATATCAAAATTAAGTGGACTGATAGGTCAGAAGCCTTATACAGATGCTACATTAAAAGGGTTGCAACAATCAATGAAGGATGCAGGGGTTGATTATTCCGTAGTACTTCCTGTTGTAACAAGGCCGGCTCAGTTTGAAACCGTCAATGCTTACGCTGTTGAAGTCTCAAAGAATCCAGGGATTCTTTCTTTTGGCGGCGTACATCCAAAATCTGAAAGTTACAGGGATGAAATTGATAAAATTGTGGAACTGGGGTTAAAAGGGATTAAGCTGCATCCTGATTTTCAGGATACGTTTATTGAAGAACCTTGTTATATTGATTTAATTGCGTATGCCTTAGAAAGAGAATTGATAGTAACGATTCATGCAGGAAGGGACGAAGGATTACCGGAACCTGTTCACTGCCCACCAGATAAAACTCTTTATATGATTCAGGAAGTGCAGAAGAGAGTGAGTACAAGAAAATTGATTCTTGCCCATACTGGTGGCCATACTATGTGGGACGAAGTGGAGGAATATCTAGTAGGCCAGGATGTTTATATGGATATTAGTTATTCCAGAAGTGAGATTGCACTTGAACAAATGGTTAGAATTATGAAAACTCATGGAGCAGATAGAATTCTGTTAGGGTCAGATTCACCGTGGGATGGTCAGCTTGAAACGATTCAGTTTGTTAAGTCGTTAGATATAACCGATGAGGAAAAAGAATTTATATTAGGTTTGAATGGAGCTAGGTTGCTAGGGCTCTCTAATAGTATAGAATGAAAAACTAATTTATAATTTAAACTGACAGATTTGTGTTTTTAAAACGAGGCAGGTCTGTCAGAATTATATTGGAACCCTTGATTTATAGGGGGTTTGGGTGTAAAAAAGGATGAAATTGAAAAAAATAAAAAAAATTAAAAAAAAGACTTGCATTTTGTTTAAGTATCATTTATAATAATCATCGTTGAGTCGGTCAAGCGGCAGACAAACAATAAAATACATTGGGCTATCGCCAAACGGTAAGGCACTGGATTCTGATTCCAGCATGTGAAGGTTCGAATCCTTCTAGCCCAGCTTATAACCATCACATTAATATGTGGTGGTTTTTGTTTTGTACGAAAAATTTTATTTTTCTATGCAATACTATACTATGTTATATAAGAAATTGTGCATAATCTGTCCTACGTCTTACATACAATTTAAAATGGAAGTAAAAGTATTTATTTAAAGTTTATTCACATTAGGCTTGAAAAACAAGAATATTAGGTATATTATCTATGTAGGTACTTTGCGTATCGTTTGATAAGGAGGAGATGATAATATGGATAAGGATTCAAAATTAACAGCTACTACAAAGGGTAAGGCACCAGAAGTTTTGAAAAAGGTTGATGAAAAAAAGGTAGAAGTCGTTAATGCAGAAGCTGTGAAAGCGAAAACAGAGAAAGTGGAAGCAAGTAAGAAGGTAGAGGATAAACCTGTAGCATCAAAACTAGAAGTTAAAGAAGAAGTAAAAAAAGAGGATGCAGTTATCGATAAAAAAGCAGTTGAAGAAACCAAAGAAGTTCCTAAAGAGACAACTCCAAAAAAGAAAGCAGAGAAGACAACTAAAACTAAGAAGAAGGAAACTGTGAAGAAAGCAGCAGTAAAAAAAGAAACTGCTAGTAAGATAAAGGTATCTACGTACATACAATATTTTGGCAAGGAGATTGAACAGAATCAACTTGTTGAAAAAGTAAAAGCCAATTGGATTAATCAAGGTAACGATGCAAAGGCAATCAGGAATTTAGAGCTTTATGTGAAACCAGAGGAAGGTGCTGTTTACTATGTTGTGAATGGTATTCCAGATTCAGGAAAGATTGATTTTTAATTAGATGAAATAGAGAGAAAGGAAGAAGCTGCAACTTTCAGCTTCTTTTTTTTGCACATTTTAAAGAACATCCTATAAAGAACTTTTTATTTATGCAGAAATGTGCCATAATGAAACAAACAGAACAGGCAAACTGATCTGTTTCATGAAAAAGAGAGCAGGGCATGGAATATGAAAAATAAGATTATTTTTTGGGGACATGTAAATGAAGGGGAAAAAGTGCATTTAGTATCATGGGATGGAGAGACGGGGAGTCAGTATTATAAAATAGGAAGAACGCTAATAGAATATGCGGTAGTAGCTACATATGAACAATTGAGAGATGAATTAATCACGAAAAAACCAGTTATTTTATGCTTAGAACACATGCAGGAAACAGAGGTCAATAAAATAAGGAAGAAATGTCAGAAGGTTGTCTTTATACCAGAGATGCACACGATTGCTATCAACGAATTGATAAACATAGCGTTATTCAGTACAAGAAGTTATATGGACGGTAACAAGACTGTCTTAGCAGGAGTAGAAGAGAATGCAGAACATATTGCGTTGCAAGTGCTTAAGAATTTCAAATTTATTGAGAAAGCGAAAAAGTATGAATTAATTATTGGTAGTGCTGAAAATCTTAATGTAGATGAGCTGAGTATAATAGAAGATATTGTGAAAGAGTATTCCCTTGAAGAAAGTTTGTTTTTTATTGAACAGGTAACGGTTAAAGAAAAGGAAAAGGGGTATTATTTTATCCTACATATAGTTTGTTAAGATGTTAAAAACACGAAATTGAAACAATAGGGGGCTCTCCTAAATGGGAGAGTCCTTTTTGTATACGAAAAAATACAATGCAAAACTCTTAAATAATTTAAAAAACTATTTATCAAATTCAAAAAATTGAAAGTGTATGTCGAAAAATGTAATATGTAAACGAATAAAAGAAAAAACATTTGTGTTAAATTAATCACAAAAAATTGGGAGAGGTTCAATGTTTGAAATAATCAAAAATACTCTGACAGATGATGCCCTTTTAGGTGCTATTTTCTCATCTGTATCTATTATTATGTTAGGTTTCTTTTTACGTAGAAAAGAAATTCTTAATGGTCAGGCAGGAAAAATTCTTTCTAAAATCGTATTAACAATTGGTTTACCTGCACTTGCATTTACATCCTTTATGAAGGATTTAGATCATGACCAGTTAAGACAAGGTATGAACATTCTTATCTGGGGATTTGCATTATACATCCTTTTAATTCCTATTACAAAGCTTTTATATGTAAAAGTGAAAGGTGATAAACAAGATGTTTATCGTGTGTTAACAATCTTCGGATCAACAACATTCTTCGGAACACCTATTGTACAAGCGGTTTATGGGGCAACAGGCGCTATGTACGCAAGCATTTTTAACATTCCTTATCGTGTATTCTTATATTCTTACGCTTATGTAAAAATGTCAGGCGTTAAGATGGATAAGGAAAACATGAAAAAGAATGCAAAGGAAGTTTTCTTAAATCCAATTATTCTTGCAACATTTGCAGGTTTATTAATCTGGATTTTCCAGGAAAGCCTTCCACAGGTAATGATTGCAACAGAAGCAGGCGAAAAGAGCGTTGCATTCTTACGTATCGACCAGACATTGCCTTGGTTCTATAAAGCTTTAGATTACCTTAAATCCTTAGCATCACCATTAGCTTGGCTTTCAATTGGTGCTACTTTAGCTGAAGTACCTTTCAAGAAAGCAGTTGTACAAAAAGATGCATGGGCTTACAGCTTAAGCAAAGTTTTATTAATCCCAGCAATCAACATTGCTATCTTAGTAGTATTATCTACAACAGGTATTTTACCAGTAGCTTTCGAGGCTGTTGCAACAACAGTTATCATGATGGCTACACCTACTGCAACAGTTGCAGCAGCATACGCAATCAGTTTTGATCGTGAAGCAGTATTTACTTCAAACTGTTCTTTACTTTCAACAGTAGCTGCCGTAATCGCAACACCAGTATGGCTTATTATTCTAGAAATTGTGAAAAACATTAATTTATTCGCATAGATAAAGTGGGGACTCCAAACAAGGGGTTCCCTATTTCACCCTTATAAACAGTAAAAAATAGTAAAAGTGAGGATATCGTATGACTAAAATTGTATGTTATGGAGTAAGACCAACAGAAGTACCTTATTTCAATGAAATCAATAAAAAATTTGGATATGATTTAAAATTAGTAGAATTAGGTTTAAACCATGAAAATGTAGAAGAAGCAATCGGTGCAGAAGCAATCATGGTTCGTGGAAACTGTATGGCAGATGCTAGAAACCTTGTTCTTTTAAAAGAAAATGGTCTTCAGTATGTATTAACAAGAACCGTAGGTTATGATCACGTTGATTTAGCTGTGGCAAAAGAATTAGGTTTAAGAGTAGCACGTGTACCAGGTTATTCTCCAAACGCAATTAGTGAATTAGCAGTAACTCTTGCAATGATGTTATTAAGACACACAGCTTACACTGTAAGTAGAACAAGTAACAAAAACTTTGTAGTAGATAGCGAAATGTTCAGCCGTGAAATCAGAAACTGTACCGTTGGTATCTTAGGTACAGGACGTATCGGTCTTACAACAGCTAAGTTATTCAAAGGCCTTGGCGCTAAAGTAATCGGTTTCGACGTATTCCAAAGTGATGCAGCTAAAGAAATCGTTGAATTCAAGACTATGGATGAAGTACTTGCAGAAGCTGATGTTATTTCCATTCACATGCCATATTTCAAAGATTCTAACCACCACTTAGTAAACGATGATTTTATCGCAAAAATGAAAGATAATGCAATTCTTGTTAACACAGCACGTGGTGAGCTTCAAGACTTAGAAGCTGTTCTTCGTGGAATTGAAAGTGGCAAATTAGGTGGATTTGGTGCTGACGTATTAGAAGGTGAAAAAGCTGTATTCTTCAAAAACTTTGAAGGACAAGAACTTGAAAACCCAGTTCACCAGAAATTAGTTTCCTTATATCCAAAAGTACTTGTAACTCCTCATATGGGTTCTTATACAGATGAAGCGTTAACAAATATGATTGAATTCTCCTTAGAAAACTTAAAAGATTTCCTTGAAACAGATACTTGCAAGAACGAAATTGCATAAATTTGTTTTCAGACAGGCATTATAAGTATAGGCTTATAGTGCCTGTCTTTTCGTGTTGCGCAAAGTTAGATAAGGTACGTAAATAAAGGAAGGAAAAGAAGGATGAGTAACATTTTGATTGTGGAAGCCGATCCTATGGTTGCACATATTATGAAAAATTACTTAGAAAAAATCGATAATTTTAATGTATATGGACCAGTTGCTACAATAGAAGAAATTACATCAGTTTTAAGAGAACATGAAATTAGTCTGATATTTTTGGATGCATATCTCCCAAAACATAGTGGATTTGAAGTACTACGTATTCTTAGAGAAAAGGAATATTATGAAAGCATAGTTATGGTAACTGCAGCAAATACTGTGGGGGAGGTACAGAAGGCATATGCTTATGGAGTAATAGATTATATTATGAAACCTTTTGAGATAACAAGGTTAGATAAAACCGTGCAAAAATATATGGCAGTTAATAGGCGTTTAAAAGATAAAAACGTTTTAAGTCAAGAGGATTTAGATCGAGATGATGTATCTTGCAACCACCTTGATTTGCCGAAAGGATTAAATCGTACCACGTATATGAAAATTCTAGATAAATTAAAAGAAGATTCAAGTAAAAAATGGACACTTCGTGAGCTGGCAGCCGATATACAAATCAGTAATGTTACCATAAAAAAATATATGGACTATTTCGTGCAGACGGGAATAGCGGAGGCAAATTTGAACTATGGACAGGTTGGAAGACCGGAATATCGTTTTTTTTTAAGAACATAGTGGATTTATTAAACAATATGTTTTATAATGTTTACAGAGTTAAACGCTTATAAAGAAAAAATAATAGCTGCCTGGCTTTAGGCAGTTATTTATACGGACAGGAGGAACTTGGTATGATGTGTTTTGATAAGTACAAATATTTAGGACTTTTAGGTTTACTTTCTTTAATTGGTTTGAAAGGCTTTGTTACACACAATTACATATGGTGCATTTTCTTAGTGAATTATTTATGGTTTACCTTCTTCTATGAAAATAGCCCGGTTTATAAGATGAAAATATTCGCAGATAAATAATAAGAAAAGATAACATAGGAAAGGTTCAGTTCTTCAAAACTGAACCTTTCGTTTATAATATTAACCTAATCAAGATTTAATTTATTTGAAAAGATATAATTTGTAACGAATAGCATGATAGCGGAGAGTGCTAACATCAACAAACTGCTTCCAGAGCCTAACATTGAAAAGTAATTAAGTGGTACTTTATCAATTGTTTCAAATATACCTCCCACAAAGAAAGATATAATAGTTGAGAAAATCTGAATTCCAAATGTAATTGCGAAGAAGGAAACAAGTGAACCAACGATTTTATGGCGGTTTATAAGCTGACCTAACGCAATTGATACAAAGTACATGCTTAGTGATTGGACGGTGCCAATTAATACTGCAAAAAGGACGCTTAATATAAATCGAGTAAGGGCTGCAGCTCCAATGTAATGATTACCTAGTTCAAATGCTTCTCTTAGTTCATTTTTATAAAAAACCATATTAGTTGGTACATCTAACATAATTACAAGGCAGCAAAGTAGAATGAAATAAGATATCAGTAATGTTACGCAACCTGTAATCATTTTGGAAGCAAGTAATGTTGATTTTTTCACAGGCAGAGTATGCGTTAGATACCCAGTATCTGTTACCATGCTCTTATAAAAGTTCACAACGATAATTCCCTGTGTAATAAGACAGTAGGCAATTATCATAATGATATATGCAACTAGAACTAGAACACGAAGTACATTAATAAGGGTGTCACCTGAAAAAGCATCTGGGTCGCCTGCTTTAAATAATAAAGTTCCAAAACAAGAATACACTAGAATAAAAATACTCATTGGAATAAAGTACTTAAAAAGTGCTTTAAAGTCATATTTCATTAATTTTCCTAACATCTGAACACCTCCCTGAATAATGCATCTACGGATTTACCTTGACTCATACGAATCTCATCAACAGATGAGTGCATGGTTACACAGCCATTTTTTAAGAATATTGCATCGTCTAATATATTTTCAATATCAGAGATTAAATGGGTGGAGATAAGTACAGTTCCGTTTTCATTATAATTGGAAAGTATTGTGTTTAAAATGTAATCACGAGATGCAGGGTCAACACCGCCAATTGGTTCGTCTAAGCAGTAAAGCTCTGCCTTGCGGCTCATCACAAGTATCAGCTGTACTTTTTCCTTGTTACCTTTGGATAAAGTCTTTAATCTGGAAGAAGTGTCAAAATTCAAACGTCTTAACATGTCGTGGGCTTTATTCATATCAAAATCAGAATAGAAATCAGCGAAATAGTCAAGACAGTCACCGATACGCATCCAGCTATTTAAATATGTTCTGTCAGGTAAATAAGAAACAATACGTTTGGATTCGATTCCAGGTTCAAATCCACCAACTTTAATGGTTCCTGACGTTGGCACAAGCAAGTTATTAATTAATTTGATAAGTGTGGTTTTTCCGCTTCCATTTGGTCCAAGCAGTCCGATGATTTTACCACGCTCAAGGGTAAGATTTACATCCTGGAGCCCAGTATTAGGAGTATATAGTTTTTTTAAATTTCTACATTCAAGAATAGGTCCCATAAAAAATCCTCTCTTTCATACATTAGTTATGTTAATCATTATTTGAAATTTCTTCAAGAAGTTCAATTGTTTCTTTTTGTGTGAAACCCAATTTTGACATATTATCAAAGAATTTTTGAATTTCATTTTTTGCAATATCATGTTTCAACTTACGAATCATAGTCACATCCTCCGATATAAATTTTCCGCTTGTTCGGTTGGTGAAAATTAAGTTTTCGCGTTCTAATTCTGCAAGGGCTTTTTGCATGGTATTTGGATTGACTGAAGCTTCAGCAGCCAAATCTCTTACAGAAGGTAATTTATCACCTGGTTTATAGGTGCCAGAGATGATTTGATATTTCAGCACCTCCATGAGTTGTATATAAATTGGTCTGTCAGTTGTTAATGTCCATGACATATGGCGACCTCCTTTCTAAACTGTGTTATTGTATTGCTTGATTACTGTATTAAGTTGTTAATACAATAATACAACGGTACAAAAAATGTGTCAACAGGTTTGTAAATGCAATTACGCAAATAATCATAATTGGAAAATTGATATTACAAATTGTTACTGTTAAAGAGAGATATTCCATAAAAATTACAACTGGATGTTGATAGAAATGTATCAAAAAAAGTACAATCATTTCAGAAATGTAGTATTATGTCGAAAACGCCTAGAACGCCTTATTTTACGCAGTTTTTGGGGGAGCCAAAGAGGAACTTGCCAACCTTTGGAAATCTTTACAATTTATAATGAAAGTGATAGAATAAGCCTTAGCGTAAAGCTTTTTTGGAAAAATGTAGCGCGCAAATTTTCCAAAAAACACTGTTATGTTATTGTTATTAATGAAGGAGGATAATTATAATGGCAAGAAAGATGAAAACCATGGATGGAAATACAGCAGCAGCACATGTTTCCTATGCATTTACGGATGTTGCAGCTATCTACCCTATTACACCATCATCACCAATGGCTGATTATACAGACATGTGGGCTACTCAGGGTAGAAAGAATATTTTTGGACATGAAGTAGTATTATCAGAAATGCAGTCAGAAGGTGGTGCAGCAGGTGCTGTTCACGGTTCTTTACAGGCAGGTGCTTTAACAACAACATATACAGCATCTCAAGGTTTACTATTAATGATTCCTAATATGTATAAAATTGCAGGTGAGTTATTACCAGGTGTTATTAATGTAACAGCTCGTGCATTAGCTTCCCATGCATTATCTATTTTTGGAGATCATTCCGATATCTACGCTTGTCGTCAGACAGGTTTTGCTATGTTATGTACAAGCAGTGTTCAGGAAGTAATGGACTTAGGTGCTGTTGCTCACTTAGCTGCTATTAAAGGTAGAGTACCATTTATGCATTTCTTTGATGGTTTTAGAACATCTCATGAAATTCAAAAAATCGCTATCTGGGATTATGATGATTTAAAAGAAATGTGCGATATGGATGCTGTTGATGCATTCCGTAAGAGAGCATTAAATCCAAACCATCCAGTACAACGTGGTACAGCTCAGAACCCAGACGTATTCTTCCAGGCAAGAGAAGCAAGTAACCAGTACTACAACGCTCTTCCAGGTGTAGTAGAAGAATACATGAACAAAGTAAATGAAAAAATCGGTACGGATTATAAATTATTTAACTACTATGGTGCTCCAGATGCAGAAAAAGTTATCGTTGCAATGGGTTCTGTATGTGAGACAATCGATGAAACAATTGATTACCTATTAAAAGCAGGAGAAAAAGTTGGTGTTGTTAAAGTTCGTCTTTACAGACCTTTCAGTGCAAAACACTTAATTGATGCGATTCCTGATACATGTAAGAGCATTGCAGTATTAGACAGAACAAAAGAGCCAGGTGCTCTTGGTGAGCCTCTGTACTTAGATGTAGTAGCTGCATTAAAAGATTCTAAATTCCATGATGTACCTATTTCTTCAGGTCGTTACGGTTTAGGTTCTAAAGATACTACACCTGCTGATATCATCGCAGTTTACAGAAATGAAGATAAGAAAAACTTTACAATCGGTATCAAAGATGATGTTACAAACCTTTCTCTTGATAGAACAGAAAATCCTAACACTACACCAGAAAGTACAATCAGTTGTAAATTCTGGGGTCTTGGAGCAGATGGTACTGTAGGTGCTAACAAGAACTCTATTAAGATTATCGGTGACCACACAGATATGTATGCTCAGGCTTACTTTGATTATGATTCCAAAAAATCTGGTGGTGTTACAATTTCCCACTTACGTTTTGGTAAAGATCCAATTAAGTCAACATACTTAATCAATAAAGCAAACTTTGTTGCCTGTCATATGCCTGCTTATGTTAGAAAATATAACATGGTTCAGGACTTAAAAGACAATGGAACATTCTTACTTAACTGTTCATGGAACATGGAAGAAATCGAAAAACATTTACCAGGACAAGTTAAGAAATATATGTATGATCACAAAATCAACTTCTATACAATCGACGGTTTTAAATTAGGTAAAGAAATCGGTCTTGGTGGTCGTATCAATACAATTTTACAATCTGCATTCTTCAAATTAGCAGAAATCATTCCAGCAGATGACGCTATCCAATACATGAAAGATGCTGCTACAGCAACATATTCTAAGAAGGGTGACGACGTCGTTCGTATGAATCATGAAGCTATCGAAGCTGGTGCTAAGAATGTAGTGAAAGTTGAAATCCCAGAATCATGGGCTAATGCTACGGATGAAGTATTAGGTACTGATGTAACTGGTGATAGAGAAGACGTTGTAAAATACACTAACACAATTCAGAAAGCAATCAACTCTCAGACGGGTAATGACCTTCCTGTAAGTGCATTCGTTGATTATGCTGATGGTACTTTACCTTCAGGTTCTGCAGCTTATGAAAAACGTGGTGTTGCAATCGACGTTCCTTCATGGAATCCAGATAACTGTATCCAATGTAACTTCTGTTCATACGTATGTCCACATGCATGTATTCGTCCAGTTGCTATGGATGATGCACAGGCTGCTAATGCTCCAGAAGGCAAGACAATGGACTTAACAGGTATGCCTGGATATAAATTCGCAATGAGCATCTCCGTACTTGACTGTACAGGATGTGGTTCTTGTGTAAATGTCTGCCCAGGTAAGAAGGGTGAAAAAGCTCTTGCTATGGCTAACATGGAATCACAATTACCAGCTCAGAAGATGTTTGATTATGGTGTAACATTAGATACTCCAGCGGCTGTTTCTGAGAAATTCAAAGAAACTACTGTTAAAGGAAGTCAGTTCAAACAGCCATTACTTGAGTTCTCTGGAGCTTGTGCAGGTTGTGGTGAAACACCATATGCTAAGTTAATGACGCAGTTATTTGGTGATAGAATGTATATTGCCAATGCAACAGGATGTTCTTCCATCTGGGGTGGTTCTTCACCAGCATCACCATATACAGTAAACAGCAAAGGACAAGGTCCTGCATGGGCTAACTCCTTATTCGAAGATAATGCTGAATATGGTTTTGGTATGAACTTAGCTCAGACAGCTTTAAGAAATCGTGTAGAAGATGCTGCTAGCGAATTAGCAGGACAGGTTTCTGACAACACAGTAAAAGCTGCTCTTGAAAAATATCTTGCTGCGAAAGATGCTACAAGTGCTGAAAGTGCAATCGCAACAAACGAAATGATTGCAGCATTAGAGGCTTGTGGCTGTGACAATGAATTAAAAGATTATATCTTAAACAATAAAGATTTTGCTTCCAAGAAATCTCAATGGATTCTTGGTGGTGATGGATGGGCTTACGATATCGGATTCGGTGGTGTTGACCACGTATTAGCAAGTAACAAGAATGTTAATATCCTTGTATTCGATACAGAAGTTTATTCCAATACAGGTGGTCAGTCTTCTAAGGCTACTCCAACAGGTGCAATCGCTCAGTTCGCAGCAGCTGGTAAAGAAGTTAAGAAGAAAGACTTAGCTGGAATTGCCATGAGCTATGGCTATATATATGTAGCACAAATTGCTCAGGGTGCTGATTACAATCAATGTATCAAAGCATTCGTAGAAGCTGAAAGCTATGATGGTCCATCCTTAATTATCGCTTATGCTCCATGTATCAACCATGGTATCAAAGGTGGTATGAAGGGTGCTCAGACAGAAGAGAAACGTGCAGTACAGGCTGGTTACTGGCACTTATTCCGTTTCGACCCTCGTCTAGCAGAGCAAGGAAAGAATCCATTCCAATTAGATTCAAAAGCTCCTACAGCTGATTATCAGGAATTCATTATGAGTGAGGTTCGTTACAACAGACTTGCTCGTACAAACCCTGAAAGAGCGAAAGAATTATTTGCTAAGGCTGAAGCAGATGCTAAGGCTAAGTATGAAGCTTTGGTAAAGAAAGCAGAGCAGTAGTAATATAAGGGTTCAATGCCCATAAGCCTCGGTTATGTATGAGGTATTAATAAAAATGACAGAACATTTATAACAGACTAATAGACAAATATAAGGAAATGCCTATGGGGTGACGACTCTGTAGGCATTTCTTCTTTTAATTTATAAGATAATTTATAAGAAATTTCTCTTCTAGGCTAGTTCATAAAAAATAAGACAAAGCAATAAACTGTTATAAACGAATAAAGTGGGTGCATAGTATTGGATCAGCTATATCCAAAGTTTATTGTCATAGAACTGCCTAAATGTAATGAAAAAAGAACATGGATTCAGAAAGTATTCAGAATGCTTAGTCATCATAGTTATGATGCAGATGCAATAAAGCGACTAAACTTTAACGCGAATGAAATAATGCTAATAGGAACGAAAGGATTGCGAATCACCCTTCCATTTCCTGAAAACGAGGTAAAGGAGATACCAGAAGATTATCTGGATAACTATATACGAAAAATACTAGACCTATATGATATACCAGGATGTTATTTATCTAGAGAGTTAAGCTTTTTAAATAGCAGGTTTGATATGAATAAGAAGTGGATTTTTGAGTATCTCTTCTTTAAAGAAGGCATAACCCTCTTTTTAGAAAAGTGTGGCATTCAAAAAAAGACTGCAAGATTTGTAGTAATTGACTCAGGAAATAAAAAAGTGGAAACAATACTACAGATTATATTAGAATATACAAACTATTTAACGATTGTAACCAATCGAGTGGAGCATTTTAAAAATGCGGTAGAGGTGGTTTATGAAGAAACCGGTTTAATGATGGAGGTTGTGTCTGCTTACACCCAAAAGAACATTATGGGAAATGTAGTGATTAATTTAGACAGGGACTGTTACCGCATCTATTCCAATTTTGAGCAGGATGCTTATGTAATTGATTTAGAGTTCACAGATAAAAAATTAGACTACCTTGCCAATCGCCGGAAGGACTTAACCATTTTATATGATTATGATTTCCTAATTGATGGACAGAAACTAGAGAAGGAACTAGCAGCGGAAATATTGGTAAGGGATAATTGGAAATTGAGTCGATTTGTAAAGCGTACAGAGATGTCATTGACAGCCAGCGAATTAGAAACTATTTCAAATTATTACAAGCTGCAGATTCAGAAGATGAAAATACTTTCTATGAGAAAATAGTCCACGCCAAACGCAACCGATTGCTAGATTATGGGGCTATTCAGATTGACAACATTGCATAGGTAGGTTATAATACTAAGAATGTGAAAGACCATTTTCAAAGATATTAATATGGAGGTTGGGGCAACATGGCAGAAAAGAAAAATATATTAACGTATGAAGGATTAAGAAGTTTAGAGGATGAACTTCAAGATTTAAAAGTAAATAGACGTAAACAGGTAGCTCAGAAAATCAAAGAAGCACGAGAACAAGGTGACTTATCAGAAAACGCTGAATATGATGCAGCGAAAGATGAGCAGCGTGATATAGAAGCTCGTATTGAAGAAATCGAAAAGATTTTAAAGAATGCAGAAGTTGTAGTAGAAGAAGATGTTGACCTTGACGTAATTAACATCGGATGTAAAGTTAAAATCATCGATATGGAATATGATGATGAATTAGAGTATAAAATTGTTGGTTCAACAGAGGCAAACAGTTTAAAAGGTAAGATTTCTAACGAATCACCTGTTGGAAAAGCACTTATCGGTGCAAGACAGGGAGATATCGTAGAAGTAGAAACTCATGCCGGCGTTTTAAAATATAAAATCGTGGAAATACAACGTTCAAACTAGTGAATCTACGGTAAGAAAAGGAGAGAGAGATCTTGGCAGGTCAGAATAATCAACAAGCCCCAGAGCAAAATGTAAGTGAATTATTAAAGGTTAAGAGACAGAAGCTTGCAGATTTACAGGCAGCTGGAAAAGACCCTTTTGCAATCACAAAGTATGATGTAACACATCATTCAACAGACGTAAAAGAAAATTTTGAAGAATTAGAAGGACAGGAAGTATCTTTAGCAGGACGTATGATGTTCAAACGTGTAATGGGTAAAGCTTCTTTCTGTAACATTCAGGATTTCAAAGGCCGTATTCAGGCATATGTAGCACGTGATGAAATTGGAGAAGATTCCTACAAAGATTTCAAAAAATATGATGTGGGTGATATTCTAGGTATTAAAGGTAAAGTATTTAAGACCAAGACAGGTGAAATCTCTATCCATGCAGCAGAAGTTACATTGCTTTCTAAGAGCTTGCAGGTTCTACCAGAAAAATATCATGGTTTAACAGATACAGATACTAGATATCGTCAAAGATACGTTGACTTAATCATGAACGAAGAAGTCAAAGATACTTTCGTAAAACGTTCACAGATTATCTCAAGTATCCGTCGTTTCTTGGATTCTCAGAACTTCATGGAAGTTGAGACACCTATGATCGTTTCCAATGCAGGTGGTGCAGCAGCAAGACCTTTCGAAACACACTTTAATGCATTAGATGAAGATTTAAAACTTCGTATCTCTCTTGAATTATATCTTAAGAGATTAATCGTTGGTGGCATGGAACGTGTTTATGAAATTGGACGAGTATTCCGTAATGAAGGTACAGATGCTAGACATAACCCAGAGTTCACTCTTATGGAATTATATCAAGCATACACAGATTATTATGGAATGATGGATTTAACAGAGAATATGTTCCGCCACGTAGCACAGGAAGTTTGTGGTACAACATTAATTCCTTATGCAGAAGTAATGATCGACCTTGGTAAACCTTTCGAAAGAATTACTATGGTAGATGCAGTTAAGAAATATGCTGGCGTTGACTTTAATGAAATTAAAACATTAGAAGAAGCAAGAGCAATTGCGAAGGAAAAACACGTAGAATTCGAAGAAAGACATACAAAAGGTGATATCCTTAATTTATTCTTCGAAGAGTATGTAGAAGAAAAATTAATTCAGCCTACATTCGTAATGGATCACCCAATTGAGATTTCTCCTTTAACGAAGAAGAAACCTGAGAATCCAGAGTATGTAGAACGTTTTGAGTTATTCATCTATGGACGTGAAATGTGTAATGCTTATTCAGAGTTAAACGATCCGATTGATCAGAGAGAACGTTTTGCCGCGCAGGAAGAGGCATTTGCAGCAGGTGATGAGGAAGCGAACCATACAGATGAAGACTTCTTAAATGCGCTTGCAATTGGTATGCCTCCAACTGGTGGTATTGGATATGGAATTGACCGTCTTGTAATGCTGTTGACCAATTCGCCAGCGATTAGGGATGTGTTGTTGTTCCCTACTATGAAGAGTTTGGATAAATAAGAAGTTCTGAAAAGCCTTATTTTAAAGAAAAACTTAATAGTTCTTATATGATGTTGAAACGATTTTACGACAGTTTTACGACAAATATATGAGCGTGATATAGCAAAAACCTGTTATTAACTTAGTAATATATTGATAACAGGTTTAATCATTTGAAAAATATATCAAAATTACACTAAAAAAAATATGATTTTTATGAACATTTTTTCCTTGTTTAGTGTATAATAATATATAAGAAATCAAATTGATTTCTCTAATGCACGGTTTCTTACACCGTTAAGTAAGGTTTTAATGCACAGTTTTCTTCGACTGTAAAAAGAAGGTTATAATGCATGGTGTTCCACTACCTTAAATGTGGGTGATAATGCAGAGCGAAGAGTAATCTTCGCTCTTTTATTGTGTATATAAGGAGAGTAAATGATAAGATTCTACGATGTTGATAAGAATTATATTAATTTTTTAAGAGGGATAGATAGACAAATTCCTAACTTATCGTATGAACCTCATGATAAGTTTGTTTGTGGAATTGTACTTGAGGTGAATGGGATAAACTATTATGCACCAATTTCTCATTTTAACACACCTCAGAAAACCAATATACCTATATATGATAAGGATAAAGTTATATCTACAGTGAGATTTTGTTTTATGTTTCCAGCACCTTCTGAGGTACTAAAGGAGAAGAATTTTAAAGCTATATCTACTACAGATGAAAAGTATGCGAATTTATTAAATACAGAGTATGAATATTGCAAGAATCATATTGATGACTTACAAAAAAGAGCGAAGAGTGTTTACAAAATTGGTTGTAATAAAAATCATTATCTAAATCACACTTGTTGCGATTTTAAAAAGTTGGAAAGTGAGTATTCTAAATATGACGCAACTATTACATACCAACCAAAGGTTGAATAATACAGTAATAAGAATCATTATATTCTACACCTGTAAACTCTTATTTATTCTATATGGCTTGATTTACCCCTAGGATATACACGTTTTTACCCACATAATAAAATTTCTATTTTAAGGGGTCCTATGTGTTAGGATAGTTGTCACAGTGAAAAAAATATAGTATGATAGGTTTCTACTATCAAAGGAAAGGCAGAACACTATGGCAACGTATAGTAAGGAATTGAAAGAATCTTTAATAACCAAAATGCTTGCACAGGACATATCAGCAGCAGAACTGGCAAGAGAAACAGGAATTAGTATTAATACTTTATATAGATGGAGAGACCGTGCAAAAAAGCAGGGAGGACTCTCCGTTTCTTCTTCTAAAACAGCAGACAAATGGAGTACCCATGAAAAATTTCAAATCGTGCTGGAAACCTCAGTATTAAGTGAAATAGAACTGGCAGAATACTGCCGCAAAAAAGGGCTATACCCTCAGCAGGTAAAAGAGTGGAAAAATGCCTGCATTCAGGCAAACGGTGGTGTTGCAGAGGAAGCATCAAGACTGCAGCAGGAACACACTACTATTTATATCTGATATCCGATTTGTTCAGCCGAAAGATAGTAGGCTGGGAAGTATGGGAAGAAGAAAGTGCGGAACATGCAAGCGAATTAATAAGAAGAACAACCATACTTGAAAAAATAGCAACAGGCGATGGTGTATTAGTGTTACATTCAGATAATGGAAGCCCAATGAAAGGGGCAACTATGCTGGAGACACTATATGCCCTTGGAATAGTGCCATCAAACAGCCGACCAAGAGTAAGCAATGACAATCCATATGCCGAGAGCATCTTTAAAACACTGAAATGTAGACCAAACTACCAGCCAAAAGGATTCAGCAGTCTGGCAGAAGTGAGACGGTAGGTACAGCATTTTGTAAACTGGTACAATACAGAGCATAAGCATAGTGGGATAAACTACGTCAGCCCTGCTGAACGGCATAAAGGTGAGGATAAAGAAATATTAGAAAAAAGAAAACAGGTGTATGAGGAAGCAAAGGCAAAACATCCCGAAAAATGGTTAAAAGAGACTAAAGACTGGACATTGACAGAAAAGGTTTACCTGAACCCAGAAAGGATGGAAAAGAAAGGAAATGAGGATGATGAGGCGGAAGCCTCATAGTCTTCCATATAAAAAAGGAAAAGTGACAACTATATTGACAAACACCGGAAGCCTACGCAACAAGAAATGAAGGAAACAATGCACTTCCTCTAGCGGTTTATGCCGATGCTCAGCTTATCGGTTTTGTCATGATAGGAAAAGGAACGAACTGTAGGCGAAGAAGAGGAAACCGACACAATCAAAAATAACTACTGCCTATGGCGTTTCATGATTGACGAACGCTTCCAAGGAAAAGGATACGCCCCTCAAATATTAGACGAAGTTATGAAATTAGTCCGAACCTATCCTTACGGACCGGCAGAATACATATGGCTTTCCTATGAACCAGAAAACATCCACGGAAAGAACATCTACAGAAAGTACGGTTTCCGTGAAAATGGAGAAATGTGTGACGATGAAATCATAACCGAAGGAGTTCGGTGCCGTTACGTTTTGGAATAGTTGTTTCAATATTTAGTAGAAGCAGATACGAGGCAAAACAACAGTTGTTTTAATAAATAGATAAGTCATTTTTTTGTAAAAGATGAATTTTATGAAAAGTTTAAGGAATGCGGATTATTAGAAAATAAAGAAATGGTTAATGCTATCATAGATGCGTAAGATTCTGATACATGAAAAAGAAGTGCCAGACTACCCAAGCACTTCTTTTTCTATGTAAAAAGGAAACTCGTAATGTTTTATTTAGTAATTCACTTTCGTATAAGAAGCCCAGTCATACTGTGCTGTTAATGGTGCAACCCCATTATAGCGGTTTAGCCATTCATCGACACCTTTGCCGTTCCAGATGTTCATCATGATACGTCCTGGAACAGAAGGAATATTGTTATAAGCAGTGTAAACTGGTCTGTTGTCTACATACCAAGTAATGCGGCCTGGTAACCATAAGAAGCCATATTGATGGAAACTTTGAGATGCATCAAAACCTAAGTTATAAACATACTCATGATTTCCTTGACCATTGGTATAGTAGTTAAATTGAACTTTTGTTGTGTCTTTTCCAAGGAATTCGATATCAATTTCATCCCATCTTGTTCCATCTGAAGGACCTGTGTAAGTAAAGAAAGAAGAAACGATACCATCGTTTTTAGCTGGTTTCATTTTAACGTCATACATACCATAACCAAAAGACTGTTTAGTTCTGTATTCTCCGCCAGTATAACCATTCCAGTTTCTATTAATGCTTAGATTTAATAAGCCATTGTTACATTTTACATTGTTAGAACTCCAGGTACAGTCAAACATCCCACCGTTTGACCAGCCATTGGAAACCTCCATGTTGTTTCCATCAATGTAATCAAACCCCATTCCGAAATAGTTGCCATAATACTGACTTGCAGCTTCAACCTTAACCGTGTTAGTTTGTACCCCACAAACCAATGTTGCTAGACAAAGTGCAGTAGCTAAAAATTTCTTAATCATAAGAATACCTCCTCCAGTGTGAAAAGAGACACCCAAACTATTTAGTCAAGATTACTGAAAGACTAAATGATTTTTTTCACAAGTGTATCTTTTACACTAATAAAATCATCAACAAGTCCAAAATCTTTATTCTTGTAATTCCACATTGCATAACCAATGCCATATTTTTTGAAAATGGCAGTTATGTCGGTAAACCAAACCAGTGCGTCGTTGGGATCAGCTAATGCAATGACACCAAATTCTCCACAGTACAATGGAACATCATATTTTTCGGCGTAACGGATAGCTTCTCCGAATAGAACTTCAAAGAATGGCTGGCCGACTGCATTAATTTCAAATAAAGGACTTGGACAAAATGCATCAATTTTACGAGTTTCCTTTTCCATTTCTTCTGCAGTCTGAGGGTAAGCAATTTTTAATTCTGGTGGCATACCCTTAACCCAGTAAGCAGCCTGATGTGTAAAAATCATTGGCTCATAACAGTGAAAGTTAAAAACAATATTTTCATCGATAGGTGGGTCTAGTAATTTAATAGCATTTACACTATTGGATTGTACGCCACCTAATAGTATTTTTATGGTTGGTGCTTGTTTACGGATGGCGAGAATGCAACGCTTAGCAAGTGTATTCCATTGCTTTGCTACATTGCTGTCAACGATTTCATTTAAGAGCTCGAAAGCCAGCATATCTTCATATTTTCCATAGCGTGCAGCCAGGCTGATCCATAAGTTTACAAAACGATCCTGTAATCTAATGTCAGTGAAGAATGAACTGGATGATTCCTGATCATCAAAAACATAGCCAGCAGTTTTATGTAAGTCTAATATCATATGCAGGTTATATTTTGTAGCCCATGAGATACAGTCATCAATATGTTTTATTCCAGATTCAATAAATGTCTCGTCATCATTTTGTATAATGTCGTAATCAACTGGAAGGCGGATATGATCGAAACCCATCTCTGCAATATCTTTAATGTCATCTTCAGTAATGAATGTATCATAGTGTTCCGAGTCATATGCTAAAGGCTGGGAAATCCATCCGCCTAAGTTGATCCCTCTTTGGTAGTTTTCAAAGATTCGCATGGGAATCATCTCCTTTAGTGGTTAATATATTTAAAATAAGGGGGGGTTATTTTGGAGCAAGGAGGAGATAACTCTCCGCCTTGTCTATGAGATTACTATATCAGTTAGAAAGGGTGAATTATATCAAGATATTTTGTTTTCTATTAGATTATTTTCTTTAATTATTTTCTCCAATTAGAAGAGTAGTACTTGTCACGGTACTGTTTTGGAGTTAAGCCAGTATGAGTTCTCAAACAATAGGTAAAGTGGCTTTGGGAACTATAGCCACAATAATTGCTGATATCCGCATAGCTATAATCAGAGAACTTTAACATATTCATAGAAGCTTCTAATCGAGTCTGAGAAATGTATTGGAATATAGTTAGCCCCATTTCTTTTTTGAAAAGGCTGGATAAATAAGACGCATTCAAATTTACATGCTCCGCGATTTCATTTAATGTAATGGGTGAGTGGTAGTTTTTATGAATGTAATCCAAACATAAGACAACAGGTTTGGAATTTGCCCTGTTTTTAGGAATTTGCGCCATTCGTTTGGTGTATTCATGAATCATTTGCCTATGTAAAAGGGTAATCGCTTCTTCGGTTTCACATAGATCTGTTTTTTGGATAAATAAATCACTTAAACTATATGCACTTTCCTGGTCTAATCCGCCCTCTATGCAGAAACGAGTTATGAGTGCGATTGATATAACAAGATGATATTGCAGGTTCTTAAGTGGCTTTTTAGAAAGCATGCCTAAGCCCTCACTGGTTAATGGGGTCATAATGCGATTTACTTTTTTAATATCACCGGACTGAACGGCAGAATAAAAAGCTAATTCTTTCTCGTATGGACTGTGAACTAAGCCTTCTTCCTGGTGGTTTAATAGGGAGTCTGACAATTCTTTATTTATCTTAAAATCACTCATACTTCTTCTCCTAATCTATTCCTAAATATCATGCTTAGTTGAATGATATTATTATACAATATACATTACAGAATAGGAGAAAATATTTTGATAAATTTAAAAATTCTATGATATATACACAATGTAAATAATGATAAACTTCATTTATAAATAAAGGAGGTATATCGAATTATGAAGAGAACATGGATGAAAAAAATCGCGATTTTAATGTCTCTTGCTTTGGTTCTTAGTATTTGCCATACAAATGTAACGGTAAGTGCAGCGACTAAGAAGAAAGTAAGCGTTACAAAAGTTGAAATTACGAAGCCATCTACATCGGTTTTCGTTATGAAAAAAGGCGCTACTTATACACTTGGATATAAAGTATCACCTAAAAATGCTACAAGTAAGAAAGTAAAATTTACAAGCAGTAACAAAAAAGTAGCTACTGTTTCTTTAAAAGGAAAGATAAAAGCTTTACGAAGTGGTTCTGCTAGAATTACTGTCGAAAGCATGAACCGCAAAAAAGATAGTATTACAGTAAAGGTAGGAATTAAGGTTTCAAGTATTACACTTAACAGAACTTCCTTAACTTTAACAAAAGGCAAAACAGCTGCTTTAAAGGCCACTGTGAAACCAAGCACAGCTACATATAAAAAAGTTTCCTTTACATCATCTAACAGCAAAGTTGCAAGTGTTACTTCTACTGGAAAAGTGACAGCCAAAGGTGTAGGTTCAGCAAGAATTACGGTAAAAGCACTTGACGGAAGCGGAATTGCTAAGACATGTAAGGTAACTGTTAAGTCAAAACCAGCATCAACAGACCCATACAAGCTTGTATTTAAAGATGATTTTGATGGTAATGAGCTTAACATGAAAAACTGGAATTATGAAACACATGAACCAGGCTGGGTAAACAATGAATTACAGGAATACACAGATTCCAAAGACAATATTTATGTAAAAGATGGAAAACTTGTTATTAAAGCCAATAAAACAACAAAGACAGTTGACGGTAAAAAACAGGTTTGGTATACATCTGGTAAAGTAACATCTAAGGCAAAACAGGATTTCAAATATGGAAAGTTTGAAATTAAAGCAAAAGGTGTTAAGGGACAAGGCTTATGGCCAGCGATCTGGATGATGCCAAGAGAAGAGAACTTCTACGGACAATGGCCAAGATGTGGTGAAATCGACATTATGGAACTGTTAGGACATGAACCTAATAAATCCTATGCAACAATTCATTACGGTAATCCACACAAAGAACAGCAGGGAACTTATGTATTAGACAAAGGTACTTTAGTTGATGATTATCATGTATATGGTCTTGAATGGGAACCAGATGAAATGCGTTTCTATGTAGATGGAAAGTTAATCAATAAAGTAAATGACTGGTATACAGCAACAGAAGGAAAAGGGGAAGTAACTTATCCAGCACCATTCGATCAGTTCTTCTATCTTCAATTTAACTTAGCAGTAGGTGGTAACTGGCCAGGAAACCCAGATGCAACTACAAACTTTGACAATGCGAAATTCATGATCGACTATGTAAAAGTATATCAGAAAGACAGCTATGACGAAAATGTACAAAGACCAGAGAAACCACAGGTAGTATTAAGAGAGCCAGATAAAAACGGTAACTACATTGTCAATGGTGATTTCACAAAACAGGAAAACTTAGCAGATGACATTGACTGGGGCGAAAAATACGCCAACGGCGGTGTTGGTAAAGTAACATTTGAAAATGGACAAATGGTTATTAAGACAACAGATGCAGGTTCTGTAGATTATTCCGTTCAGGTTGTACAGCCAAATCTTCCAATGCAAAAAGGCGGAACATACAAATTATCTTTTGATGCATACGCAGATGAAGCTCGTACCATGATTACAGATATTTCTGGCCCAGATAACAGCTATATCCGTTACTTTAACGATACAACTGTAAAATTAACAAAGGAAAAACAATCTTTCTCATATGAATTTACTATGGAACAAGACAGCGATGCAAACGGACGTTTAGAGTACAACTTAGGAAATCAAGGCTCAAAAGCAACTGTTTACATCAGCAACGTAAAACTTATCAAAACAGGACAGACAGAAATTAAACCACCAGCAAAAACAATCTTAGCGGATGGTAACTACGTATATAATGGTGAATTCCAAGAAGGCCCAGGAAGAATGCAGTACTGGACTGTAACTAAAAAAGGTGATGCATCTGTTAGCGTTACCAATGATAATGGTAGACGTGAACTTATGGTCAGTGCATCAAAAGGTATAGCATTAGATGATGTACTTGTGAAACAAGATGTTGCTATCACTGGTGGCAAAACATATGTCTTAACATTCGCCGCATATGCAGATAAGGCAAAAGACATCGAAGTAAGAATTGCAGGACAGAAATTCAAATTTGCATTAACAACGAATAAATTCCAGTTCAAACAAAAGTTTGAAACTGGAAAAGATGTAACAGAGAAAGACTTAATCTTTGCATTAGGTAACGCAGGAGTTACTTACATTGATAATGTAAGACTTGCCGATGACGGTCTTTTAGTAAATGGTGACTTTATCAACGACTTTGCAGGATGGACACCATTTGTAGATGGTGGTATCTCATCTAAAGTATCTTACACAGTTGATAGCCAGAAAGAAAATCAGGCAGCAGTATTTGAAATCAAAGATACAGGTGATCAGGACTGGAAGATTCAGTTAATGCAAGATGGCATTAATTTAGTAAATGGTAAATGGTATGAGTTAACATTTGAAGCGAAAACAGATTTAGCTGGTGGACGTGACATTATGTACGCAATTCAGCATAATGGCAGCAGTGATAATGACTGGACTGGATACTCAGGTTCCAAGATAGCCAAATTAACAAATGCTTATCGGAAATATACTGTAAAGTTCAAGATGGAAAGTAAATCCGATGAAGCAGCTCGTTTATCATTCTCCATGGGAGCTGTTGGAGGAAAACAAATCACAACGACTCATAATGTTTATATTGACAATGTAACATTAGAAGAAGTAAAAGCATAAGAATTAAGTGCAAAAGGCTTTATAAAATAGGAATAAAATAGAAAAAGATTCTTAGTCACATTTAATGTGCTTAAGGGTCTTTTTTCTATAAAGGAATGTTATTTAGTCATAGAATCTTCATAAAAAGGGGTCGTATTTAAATACAAAATATGTTATACTATTAAATGATACCCTCGGAGGTGGATTATGTTAAATGAGAACAAAATCAGATTAATGACAAAAATTGCTCTATTTGAAGAGTATGATGGAAAAGAAGCGCTAAAAATGGACCGATATTATCGGGTTGATTATATAAGATATCAGGTTTTGAAATCAATGGTATGTGTTACGCTAGGGTATTTACTAGTGCTATTGTCAATATTAGTATATCAATCAGAATATATTTTGGACAATATTACAACCATAGCATATAAGTCAATAGCAGTCTATATAATATTTGGTTATCTGTTTCTGCTTTTGTTCTACTCTTTTATAACTGGAATAATCAGTTACTTTAACTATGAAAGAGCAAGGAAGAAGATGAAAAATTACAAAAAGCATTTAAAGAATCTTAGATGCTTATATAGTGAAGAAAGTGAGCTGAGGTAGGAGGAACAGAATGACCAATTTATTAGAATTCAGAGAAAAGTTAAACCGTTTTTATGCGAGAAATGGGAGATTTATTCGGCCTGTATTAAAATTTATAGTTTCATTTGTTGTATTTACGTTAATAAATCAAAATTTAGGCTATGACCCAAGACTTAACAATGTAATTGTAGTTGCAGCATTATCTGTAGTAGGTGCTATATTGCCAGATGTTATTTTAGTCTTAATAGCTGTTCTATTTACTACATTACATGTATATTATGTTTCTCTTGCCCTATCTGTAATTGTTATCATGCTATTCTTGATTTTGTATTTTTTATGTATACGTTTTATGCCAAAATCCGGATACATTGTGTTGGCAATGCCAGTTCTATATATGATGAAAATACCATTTGTGATTCCTATTTTACTAGGATTAATATCAGGACCAATTGCAATTATTCCTATGAGCTGCGGGATTGTAGTGTTCTACTTGTTTAAGATTATTAAAGGAGCAAATCTTGTTGCAAACGGAACTTCAGTTGAAGACATACTAGGTGTTTATAAATATGTGGTAGACCACTTGATAAGCAACAAAGAGATGATATTAACAATTGTAGCATTTGGAATTGTTCTGCTTTTCACGTATTTCATACGAAATTTATCAATGGATTATGCATTTCATCTTGCAATACTAGCTGGAATGGTAATTAATATTCTAGCTTTTCTGATTGGTGGAATGGTCATGACAGTTACCACAAAGCTGACTTTTATATTAGTAGGGAGCATCATATCAGGACTTATCGTATATGTAATTCAGTTCTTTCGGTTGAATCTGGATTATTCCACTGTAGAGTATACACAGTTTGAGGACGATGATTATTATTACTATGTAAAGGCCGTACCAAAAGTAAAAATTACAGTACCGAAAAAGGATGTAAAAAGAATTAATGGAGTAAGTCAAGAAGAATCTGACAAGGTAGATATGGAGCCAGACGAAGAATAGCAAAGCGAATTGGAACAGGTTGATTGGAATGGCAAGTGCCATGGAAAGAGGTAAGGATGGAAACCATTAAGAACTTTATGAGTAAATATTTTGGAGGATTGATTCTTCCAGATATGACGGTTATTGATATTTTAGAAATCATAATCATTGCATTTGCTTTATATCACATTATTATATGGATTAAGACTACAAGGGCATGGATGCTTGTGAAAGGAATAATAGTTCTTCTTGTATTCTGGTTTATTGCGGTTATATTGGATATGAGCGCAATTTTGTGGATTTTCAGTAAATCTATTACATTCCTTACCACTGCTGTTGTAATTGTGTTCCAGCCTGAAATTCGAAGCGCCTTGGAACAGATCGGAAGAAAAGATATTTTCCGCTCCTTAATGCCATTTGATGATAATAAGACAAATGTTGAAAAAAGTGAAACAAAGATTATTAATGATATTGTAAAAGCAACATTTGAGTTAGCAAAAACCAAAACAGGGGCGTTGATTGTTTTACAAAATGAAGTACCGCTTCAGGAGTATGAAAGAACTGGAATTATTTTAGATTCCGTAATAAGCAGTCAGCTTCTGATTAATATTTTTGAACATAACACACCATTACATGATGGAGCTGTTATTATTCGTGAAAATAGAATTACAGCCGCAACATGTTATCTGCCATTATCAGATAATATGGCACTTAGCAAAGAACTTGGAACAAGACATCGTGCTGGTGTCGGAATTAGTGAGGTGACAGACAGCCTTACCATTATTGTTTCTGAAGAAACTGGAAATGTTTCCATTGCTTTAGACGGAGAGCTAATCCGTGGAGTTGATGGAGACTATCTAAAAAGCAAGTTAAATCAAATGTCTGGAGCAGGCACGGAAACAAAGAAAAAGCGTAAGTTGTGGAAGGGGAGACAGAAGGATGAAGGAAAAGCTGGTAAATAATCTTTGGATTAAAATTTTATCACTCTGTCTAGCTGCATTTTTATGGGTAGTTATTGTGAATGTAGATGATCCTGTTAAGACCAGGACATTTACCAATGTGCCGGTGCAGGTTTTGAATGCAAGTACATTAACCTCTAAGGAGAAGGCTTTTGAAGTGATTTCTGGTGATACAGTAGATTTTACGGTGTCAGGAAAGCGAAGTCAGTTAGAAAAGCTTAAGAAGACAGACTTTTTGGCGACTGCTGATTTAGCCCAGTTGACACCACCGTTTGATACAGTGAAAATAAATGTAGAATGTACCAAAACCCAGGACATCCAGATTATAATGGGAAAAATCAGTACCATGACGATTTCATTAGAAGATATCGTAAAAGAGAGTTTTTCTATAAAAGTGGATACAGTTGGCAATTGTGCACCTGGTTATGCCATTGGTAAGGCTGAGGTTTCACCTGTTATTCTTGAAGTGTCTGGCGCAGAATCTTTGATTCGAAAGATAGCAGATATTAAGGTAACAGTTGATATTAATGGAGCAAGTTCTGATGTTACGAAAACAGTTGTACCAAAAGCATACAATCAAAATGGTGTAGAAATATCGTCGGAAAAATTAACGTTCTCAAATAGTCAAGTAACAGCAAGGGTTACTATTCAGAATACAAAGAGTATTCCAGTAGTAGTTGAAACAACTGGAGCAGTAGCAGAGGGATATCACTTTTTTGAGGCTGCTTATGAGCCACAGGAAATTGAAGTAAAAGGTGACAGCGATAAACTGGATGGTATTTCAAGTTTACCAATACCAATTGATATCACTGGCCTTACAGCCGATAAGGAGTATACAATTTCAGTTCATGATCTTTTACTTCCTTATGGAGTATCGGTTGTAGATCCTGAGCTTGAGAATCTTGTTGTTAAGGTAACAATAAAAAAAATGGTCGAAAAAACTTTTGAAATAAGACAGTCAGATATAAGGGTTCTAAATTTACGTGATGGATTAAGCACAGAGTTTTTAGGAACGAATACAGTATATAGTGTAACGTTGACCGGAATTGAGAGTGAGCTTGAAGGGGTAAGTGCAGAAGACTTAAATCCAACCATTGATTTAACAGATGTCGGAGTAGGCAGACACAAATTATATTTAAGACTTACTTATCCTGAGGGAGTTTCACAAAAAGGGGATATTAAGATATCTGTGAAAGTAGTTGAATCTATGATTGATGAACCTCTTGTCTCAGAGAAACCTGAAAATGATAACAAGGAGGAAATTCCTGAGATAAAACCAAGTGTTGTACCTGATACAGTACCTTCTCAAACACCAGTGGAAACGCCGGATGTTCCGAAGGATGAGGAGGAAGAAACAGAAGAAGAGTAATCAGTGGGATTAATTAATAAGGGGGAAGTTTTAAGCTAGCTTTATAGGGGGGATTATTATGGTATGTGCAAAGGTTGCGTTGCGTAATCCGTTGGGATTGCACTTACGACCAGCAGGACGTTTCTGCACGGAAGCGTTGAAATTTAGTGCGGCTATCACAATTCGATATGAGAAGAGTGAAGTGAATGCAAAAAGTGTTTTAGGGGTCCTATCGGTCGGATTAAGATATAAAAGTGAATTTGAATTAATCTGTGAAGGGGCAGATGAAGTAGAAGCATTACAGGCACTAAAAACACTGGTAGAACAGGGTTTGGGTGAACAGATAGAGGAAAAAGTACTGGAAAGTTAAGGGTTGCGTAATGATTTTTCTGGTGATATAATGAAATACGCAACAAAAAGGAAAAGGATAGTGATACGAATGGGGCTAGAATTGACAGTATAACGCTCTTTATAATCAAGATGTACAGCGTGATTTATCGACTCCGGAATAAAGCAGAATGCATGAATTATTTCAGCAGGAAAAGTACAATGATTAAAAAGGAGCGAATTTAATATGTTAAATTATAAAAGATATAAACGTGTACCAGTAGTTGATTTACCAGACCGTCAGTGGCCTAATAATGAAATTCAGAAAGCACCAGTATGGTGTAGTGTTGATTTAAGAGATGGTAATCAGGCTTTGATTGAACCTATGGTAGTAGAAGAAAAAATTGAATTTTTTAACTACTTAGTAAAGATTGGGTTTAAGGAGATTGAGATTGGTTTCCCATCCGCATCTCAGATAGAATATGATTTTCTTAGACAATTAGTTGAACGTGACTTAATACCAGATGATGTAACAGTTCAGGTTTTAGTACAGTGTCGTGAACATTTAATTAAGAGAACATTTGAGTCTATTGAAGGTATTAAGAATGTAATTGTTCATATTTATAATTCCACCTCTACATTACAAAGAGATGTTGTATTCGGCATGAGCAGGGAAGAGATTAAGCAAATCGCAGTAGATGGAACTAATTGGGTTAAGGAATACGCAAAAGACTTCGATGGCAATTTAGTATTAGAGTATTCACCAGAAAGTTTTACTGGAACAGAACTTGACTTTGCATTAGATGTTTGCGATACCGTAGTACGTACATGGGGGGGCTCTAAGGAAAAACCAGTAATCATTAATTTACCAGCGACAGTGGAGATGAATACACCTAACGTATACGCAGATCAGATTGAATGGATGTCTAGACATTTTGAGAATCGTGAAGCAGTCATATTAAGTGTTCATCCGCATAATGACCGTGGTACGGCTGTTGCAGCAGCAGAACTTGCTTTATTGGCAGGAGCGGACCGTATTGAAGGAACACTGTTTGGTAATGGTGAAAGAACAGGTAATGTAGATATATTGAACATAGCTTACAACATGTTTTCACAAGGTATTAATCCAGAATTAGATTTGGAAAACGTAAATGAAGCTATTGATGTTTACGAACGTTGTAATAAGATACCAGTACATATCCGTCATCCATATGCAGGAAAATTAGTATTTACTGCATTTTCAGGTTCACATCAGGATGCAATTAATAAAGGTGTAAAAGCTATGGCGGATAGAGGACAGGAACATTGGGAAGTTCCATATTTACCAATTGATCCGTCTGATGTAGGAAGAAAATATGAGCCTATCGTAAGAATTAACAGCCAGTCAGGTAAAGGCGGAGTTGCCTTTGTTATGGATACGTATTTTGGCTTCAAACTTCCGAAAGGAATGCATAAAGAATTTGCAGATGTCATCCAAGTGATTGCAGAGCTTCATGGAGAAGTAGCACCTGAAACCATTATGGAAGAGTTTAAAAAGCAGTATATTGATAAGAAAGAACCTCTTCATTTCAGAAGATGCAAAGTGGAAGATGTATCAGATACAGACGATAAGTTTGATACAAAACTTACATTAGTATATACAGACCATGGTGAAGAAAAAACAGTTGAATCAACTGGTAATGGTCCAATTGATGCAACAAAAGCATGTTTAGAATCTTCATTAGGGGTTAATATTAAGATATTAGATTATTCAGAGCATGCCCTGAACTCAGGTTCTAATGCTCAGGCAGCAGCTTATATTCATATGATGGATATGGATACTAAGAAAGTAACATATGGAGTTGGTATCAGTTCAAATATTACAAGAGCTTCAATAAGGGCAATCTTTAGCGCACTGAATAGAATTCGTGGATAATTCATGTAAGAAAAAGTGGGGTTAAGTGAAATCCCACTTTTTTAACTTATAGGAAACGAAATACGATAAAAGATAGAGAATAGAAGGGAACGTTAAAAATGAAAAAAGTAATTACTTATGGAACTTATGATTTATTACATGTTGGTCATATCAACTTACTAAGAAGAGCAAAAGAATTAGGAGATTATCTGATAGTAGTATTATCTTCTGATGAATTTAACGCATTAAAACATAAGACAGCTTATCATTGTTATGAAGATCGTAAAACAATCTTGGAAGCAATTAAATATGTAGACGAAGTAATTCCTGAATACACATGGGAACAGAAAATTAAAGATGTTCAAGATAATAATGTAGATGTGTTTGTAATGGGAGACGACTGGAAAGGTCAGTTTGACTTCTTAAAAGATTATTGTGAAGTTATATACTTACCAAGAACAGAAGGGATCTCTACAACTAAGATTAAAAATGATTTACAAATAGGTAAAAAATAGAATGATCAAGTTAAGCAATGAAATGAAGAATAAAAAACTGTTCTTACTAGATATAGATGGAACAATAGGTTTTGATGCCAGTCTGTTTGATGGTGCCATGGAGTTTTTTGAAGAAGTAACAAAGCAAAATGGTAAATATGTTTTTATTACCAACAATTCCACAAAAGGTATTTCAGACTATGTTGAAAAATTTTTAAAAATGGGTGTCCATGTGGATAAAACTAATTTTGTGACATCTTCTTACGCTACTGCGTTATATTTAAAGCAGCAATATGGTGATAAGCTGCTTTTTGTAGTAGGAACAGAATCTTTTGTTATGGAACTAAAAAGTTTCGGATTGTCTGTAACTGAAAAAATTGAGGATAATATCGCTGCTGTTGTAGTGGGTTTTGATAATGAGCTTAATTATGAAAAAGTCAGAAATGCCTGTGAACTATTAGAAACTAGAACATTAGATTATGTTGCGACCAATCCAGACCTGGTTTGTCCAGTAGGCTTTGGATATGTACCAGACTGTGGAGCAATTTGTGATTTCCTTGAGAAAGCAGTGAAACGAAAACCGTTGTATGTTGGAAAACCGAATCCAATCATAGTGGATATGTGTTTAGAACAGACAGGATTCAGTAAAGAAGAAACGGTTGTCATAGGAGATCGGCTTTATACGGATATTGCTTGCGGTATCAATGCCAACGTGGATACTCTTCTTGTGTTTACTGGAGAAGCAAAGGAAGAGGATTTGAAGACTACAGAGTTTAAACCGTCATTCTATTGTGATTCCATCGCAGATATTTATGACTCATTACATTGTGAAGGTGTAGAATGAAAAATTTAATTAAGAAAACAGGAAAGCAAGTTTTACTTTGTGTTTACTGGGTAATGCGAATGCTGTTACCAGTAAGGAGAAAGGTTATTTTCTTTGAAAGTAATGTTGGAAGAAATTATACAGGGAATCCGAAAGCAATTTATGAACATATGGCAGCAGAGGGACTTGATAAGAAATATCTCTGTGTATATAGTCTTGAAAATACAGAGACTAAGGTACCTGGAAATGCAAAAAAGGTAAAGCGCTTGCGTTTGGCTTATTTCTATTATATAGCCATTGCAGGAATTTGGATTAGTGATTCAAGGTTCCCAGAATTCATTAGGAAGAGAAAAGAAACGAAGTATATTCAAACCTGGCATGGTACTCCCCTTAAGAAATTAGCGTTGGATATGGAAAGTATTCATATGGATGGAGAATCTAGTTTAGAAGAGTATAAAGAGAAGTTTAGAAAGAATAGTCAAACGTGGGATTACCTTATTTCACAGAACCGTTTTAGTTCAGAAGTATTTACAAGATGTTTTGATTTCCATAAAGAAATGCTGGAATATGGGTATCCTCGTAACGATGTTCTTTTTCTCAAAAATACAGAAGATCAGATTATTAAGCTAAAAAAGGAATATGGTATTCCTACAGATAAAAAAGTAATCTTGTATGCGCCAACATGGAGAGACAATGAGTTTTACGGTAATAATCGTTATAAATTCAATCAGGCTTTAGATTATGACAAATTAAAAGAGGCACTATCCAAAGACTATGTTTTCCTTGTGAAATGCCACTATTTAGTACAAGATGCAATTGATTGGACTCCATATGAAGGGTTTGTATATTCTTTTGATTACAAAATTGATATTGCAGATCTTTATTTAATTTCCGATTATATGATAACGGATTATTCATCGGTTATGTTCGATTTTAGTATATTAAAACGACCTATGTTTTTCTTTGCGTACGATTTAAAAGAATATAAGGATGAGCTTAGAGGGTTCTATTTTGATTACTTTTCAGAGATTCCAGGTCCTATATCACAAACAACCGATGAGTTGATTTCTCAGATTTTAAACTATAAGGTGGATGAGTGGAATGAGAAGTATGAAGCATTTGCAGACAAGTTTAATACCTTTGATCAAGGAAATGCAGCAAAACAAGTAATAGAACTTATACAGTCCTTATAAAGGAGTAGTAACAGAATGAAAAAGAAAATAGGATATTGGATATTTGCAGCGTTCTTTTATCTCTTTCGATTGTTTCCCAGAAAGAAAAATAAAGTGTTTTGTGTTATGACTCATGATGGCAGTGCGGGAAGCAGTGTAGGAGTTGTAGTGGAAGCATTGAAAAAAAGGACAGATAAGTACCAGTATATATATATGAAAAAAGAAGATAGGGAAAATGCTAAGACACATGTGTTTAAGGCGTTTTGTTCATTCTTTCTAGTAAAAGCGTATCATTTGGCCACAGCCTCATATATTTTGATGGACAATGTCTTTTTGCCGATGGCTTATCTTCGTTTTTCTAAAGATGTGAAGGTAGTTCAACTATGGCATGGAACAGGAACCATCAAGAAGTTTGGACAGGATGCCAATGTAGGAGAAGTGAAACGGCTAGAAAAAAGGGCGAATCAGAACATCACACATCTAGTTGTTAACTCTGAGTATACCAAGAAACAATATGCAGGGGCATTTGGTATAAAGGAAGATTGTGTATATATATGGGGACTTCCAAGAACGGATGAGCTGTTTTCCGAAGAAGTCAAAAATGAAAAGGTATCCAGGTTCTACCAGCAGTATTCACAGCTTAAGGGAAAGAAACTTGTTTTATACGCACCGACATTTCGTGATCAGGAAGTGGATAACCCGAGGATGATGCTGGATGTAGAATACCTAGAAGGCAATACAGCCAAAGATATTGTATATCTGATTAAATTACATCCTTTTGTAGCAAGCCATTATAAGGGGAAAGATACTGAACGCTGTATCAATGTATCGTCTTATGATGACATCAATACACTTTTATTTGTAAGTGATATGTTAATAACAGATTATTCATCCATTATCTTTGAATACTGTGTATTAGAGCGTCCTATGATTTTCTATGCATATGATTTAGAAACATTCAGTCAAGAAGGCCGAGGATTTTATGAAGACTATGTTTCCTATGTACCAGGGAAAGTTGTGAAAAAAAGTGAAGAAGTAGCGGCTGTAATCAACTCCAATTCATTTGACTACAAGAAAATAAATAGTTTCAAAACAAATAGTTTTCATTTTTTGGATGGTCATTCTATGGAACGATTCATGCAAAGAATTTTTAAGGCATAGCATACAAAATAAGTAATGCTATGCCTTATTTGTACATAAAATAGCTAAGGCAATACAAATATAGTAAAAATAAAGTAATGCAGAAATTAGATAAAGCGAATCTGATACACTCGAATCATGTCGAATAAAGTCGAAACAAGACGATTTTGATCAATCACTTTTTTTTCTATCATATGGAAAAATCATAATAGAAATGTTACAATATATTCGCGTTGGTATGAAATTATATATTAGCGCAGTTTACTAGATACTAGATGCTAAGAGGATTTTTTTAAGAGATGTTTATATAGAATTACTAAAGAATAAAAGTGGAAATAATATAGTGGGAGATAATATGAAAAGGTGCTACATAGTGCAACACCTTTCTAATTACAAATGACTATTTACCATTTTTTTTGGCACGATAACGTTCTGTACCATCTAAAATTTTCTTTCGTATTCTTAAGGAACATGGGGTTACCTCAAGTAATTCGTCGGTATCAATATATTCTAATGCCTGCTCTAAGCTCAAAACCTTAGGTGGTGTTAGACGAAGTGCTTCATCGGCACCAGAGGATCTTGTGTTTGTTAACTTTTTGCTTTTACAAACATTGATTTCAATATCTTCGGCTTTTCCATTTTGTCCAATAATCATACCACAATAAACTTTTTCACCAGGGCCAATGAACAAAGTACCACGTTCTTGAGCGTTGTAAAGTCCATAAGTGATTGATTCACCAGATTCAAAAGCAATGAGGGAGCCAGTTTTACGATATTGAATATCACCTTTATAAGGACCGAAACCTTCAAACATTGTATTGATAATACCATTACCTTTAGTATCTGTCATGAATTCACCACGGTAGCCGATAAGGCCTCTTGCTGGAATTAAGAATTCTAGACGTTGGTATCCGCCATTTGCGTGTGACATGTTTTGAAGTTCACCTTTACGTTGGCTTAACTTTTCAATAACGGAACCAGAGAATTCTTCAGGAACATCAATGTAAGCACGTTCCATTGGTTCAAGCAACTTGCCGTCTTCATCTTTATGGTAGATAACTTCTGCTTTTGAAACAGCAAATTCATAACCTTCACGACGCATATTTTCGATTAATACTGAAAGATGCAATTCACCACGGCCGGACACTTTATAACTTTCAGTACTATCTGTTTCTTCTACACGAAGAGAAACGTCTGTGTTAAGTTCTCTGAAAAGTCTTTCACGTAAATGTCTTGATGTTACAAATTTTCCTTCTTTACCAGCTAATGGACTGTTATTAACCATAAAGTTCATAGAAATAGTTGGCTCTGATATTTTTTGAAATTCAATTGGTACAGGATTTTCGGGGGAGCAAATCGTGTCACCAATGTGTAAATCAGTGATACCGGATATGGCAACAATAGAGCCAATGGAAGCAGTTTCAACTTCTGCTTTTTTAAGACCATCAAATTCATACAATTTGTTAATCTTAACTTTCTTAAATTTATCTGGTTCATGATGATTTACGATTACAACATCCTGATTCACCTTTAGCGTACCGTTGTCTATTTTACCGACACCAATTCGACCAACATATTCATTGTAATCAATGGTACTAATTAGAACTTGAGTATCTGCATCTGGATCTCCAGTTGGCGCAGGAATATAATCAATAATTTTTTCAAATAATGGTTTCATGTCCACTGGATCACCATCTGGTTCTTCCATTGCAAATCCGCCTTTCGCGGAAGCAAAGATAAATGGACAGTCAAGTTGTTCATCATTTGCATCAAGTTCAAGGAAAAGTTCAAGAACATCATCAACAACTTCTGAAGGACGAGCTTCAGGACGGTCAATTTTATTTATACAAACGATAACAGGAAGATCTAATTCTAAAGCCTTCCTTAAAACGAATTTGGTTTGTGGCATTGGACCTTCAAAGGCATCCACAACTAATACAACACCATTTACCATTTTTAGAACACGTTCGACTTCGCCGCCGAAATCAGCATGTCCAGGGGTGTCAACAATATTTATCTTAACGTCATTGTATACAACTGCTGTGTTTTTGGAAAGTATTGTGATTCCGCGTTCTCTTTCAATATCGTTAGAGTCCATAACGCGTTCCCCTACTACTTGATTGGCACGAAAAACACCACTTTGTTTTAGTAATTCGTCAACTAGTGTTGTTTTACCATGATCAACATGGGCAATTATAGCTATATTTCTTACATCTTTTCTTGTAGTTATCATAGCGACCTCCTTGTGTTTACAAGTGTAAGCTTTAACTTAAACATTGTAACACATACGAAAAAATTTACAAGACTTTTGTTCTAAAATGGGAATGGCAAGCATATATTGATAAAGGAAATATATGGAAATACATTTTTAGCGCAGCTAAACAGAAAAAGAGAGGAGTTATACAATAATGACAGATAAAATATTTGAAAACAATCAGGTGACAATAGCAGGAAAGGTTGTTGGGGATTATAAACACAGCCATGACGTATTTGGGGAAGGATTTTATATCTTAGACGTAAAAGTAAATCGCTTAAGTAATTCAGACGATATCATTCCACTTATGGTGTCTGACAGATTGGTTGATGTAAAAGAAAGTTTAGACGGTAAAAATATTGAAATTACGGGCCAGTTCCGTTCTTACAATAGACATGAGGAAAATAGAAATCGTTTAATGCTTTCTGTGTTTGTAAGGGAAATTACTATATGCGACGATGACTATGTAAGCCAAAAACCTAATTATATCTTTTTAGATGGATTTATCTGTAAACATCCAATTTACAGAAAAACACCTTTAGGAAGAGAAATTGCAGACTTGTTGCTTGCTGTAAATAGACCATACGGAAAATCTGATTATATTCCATGCATCTGCTGGGGACGTAACGCTCGTTATGCAGAAAAATTTGAGGTTGGCGGACACATTCAGATTTGGGGTAGAATTCAAAGCAGGGAATATCAGAAAAAGATTAATGAGGATGAAGTAGAGAAACGTATAGCTTACGAAGTTTCTGTTAGTAAGCTGGAGTATCTGGGCGAAGACTAAGCCTTGATATTCACGTGAATATGCAAATCCTATAAAATAATAGATTTTTTCATTCGTATGTGATACAATAAGAACTGTTTCAATTATGTAGAGTACTTCATACATAACCTTTTACTAGGTTGTCATCAGGAGGCTTAAGATGAATAAGAAAATAGTTCAGGTTTATTGCGGAACTGGAAAAGGAAAAACAACAGCAGCAGTCGGACAGTGCATTCGTGCGGCAAGTATGGGATACGAAGTGATTATAATCCAATTTCTTAAGGGCAAGGATGCAGAAGAATTTTCTTTTCTAAGTAAGCTCGAACCAGATATTAAGCTGTTCCGATTTGAGAAAGAAGAAGAATTTTATTTGGACTTATCAGAAGAACAGCAGAACGAAGAAAAGGAAAATATTATCAATGGATTTAATTTTGCAAGGAAAGTAATTGAGACAGGTGGTTGTGACGTACTGGTTTTAGATGAGGTATTAGGTCTCATTGAATTGGGTATTATAACAACTGAGGATGTGATAAAACTCATTCAATTGAGAGACGATTACGTTAGACTTGTAATGACAGGTCAGAAACTCTCTGACGAATTAGCAGAGTATGTGGATATTATATCCGAAATTCGCCCAATTAAAGAGTAAGACTGTATTGACAAAGTAAAACTAGAGTGCTAACATTAAAAAAAACAAATATTAAGAAAATTTTCAATTAAGGTAGAGGCGCATTTTTTATGAGTAAGCTGCTGGACATAGATAGGCGTGGATGAAGGCAGCCGAAAGGAAACGATGCCGAAGGTTTTGCTATCCTAGAAGGTAAAGTCTGGGCACATAATGAATAATTATGTGACTGTCATCATTTGATGGAGTGCTACCTAAAGGATTATGCCTGATTTTGCAAAATTTCTTTAGGAGCCGACTTTTTTAAGTCGGCTTTATTAATGTCAAAAAGGAAGAAACTATCATAAATTATAGTAGAAAAAATTATTGCAAGTGTGGCGAAGAGGGTACTACTGCATCGGAAATTTAATAGGAGGGTCAATTATGGCTATATTTACAGGTTCAGGTGTTGCGATTGTTACACCAATGAAAGAAAATCAAGATGTTAATTATGAAAAATTAGAAGAACTGTTAGAGTATCAAATTAAAAATGGAACAGATTCCATCATTATATGTGGAACTACAGGTGAATCTTCTACAATGACGGAAGAAGAGCACTCAAAAACAATTAAAGCATGTATTGATATTGTAAATAAAAGAATTCCTGTGATTGCAGGAACAGGTTCAAACTGTACCCGTACAGCAGTAGAACTATCCAAACAGGCAGAAAAAGATGGAGCGGATGGAGTTCTAATTGTCACACCATATTACAATAAGGCTACACAGGCAGGTTTAAAAGCCCATTATACAGAAATTGCTTCTAATATCAACATCCCAGTTGTTATGTATAATGTGCCTAGTCGTACAGGATGTAAGATGGAGGCTGCTACAGTAAAAGAATTATTTGAAAAAAATGCGAACATTACATCTATCAAAGAAGCAACTGGAGATATTTCTTTCGTTGCGGATGTTATGAATTATACAGATGGTAAAATAGATTTATATTCAGGGAATGACGATCAGATTGTTCCAGTGCTTTCTTTAGGCGGAAAAGGTGTAATCTCCGTACTTGCTAACGTTGCACCAAAGGAAACACATGATATGGTTGCGAAATTCCTAGAAGGTAATGTGAAAGAAAGTTTAGCATTACAGATGAAATATTTATCTCTTGTCCATAGCCTATTTAGTGAAGTAAATCCTATTCCAGTAAAGAAAGCTATGAATTTAATGGGAATGAATGTTGGTGGTTTACGTCTTCCATTAACAGAAATGTCTGCAGAAAAAGCAGCAGTTCTTGAACAGGAAATGAAGAAGGTTGGACTTCTATAATTAGGATACACACAAAAAGTATGGAAAGGTTAGGTTCTTAGCATGACAAGAATAATAATGCACGGATGTAACGGTGCAATGGGTCAGGTTATCACTGATATTGTCCGTAAAGATGAAAACGCTGAAATCGTTGCTGGTATTGATATTGTTGATAATCGTGACAATGGTTATCCAGTATTTACAGATATTGATGCATGTGATGTGGAAGCGGATGTAGTAATCGACTTTTGTTCTCCAAAAGCAATTGATAAGTTACTAGCTTACTGCAAGAGAACAAAAACTCCTGTAGTAGTATGTACAACAGGATTATCAGAAGAACAGATTGAGGCAGTTAAAGAAACTGGTAACGAAGTTGCGGTATTCAAATCAGCCAATATGTCATTAGGTATTACAATTTTAAGTAAATTATTGAAGGAAGCTGCTCATGTATTAGCAGATGATTTTGATATTGAAATTGTGGAAAGACATCATAATCAGAAGGTAGATGCTCCATCTGGAACTGCATTAATGTTAGCAGATTCTATTAATGAAGCTCTAAACAATGAATACAATTATGTATTTGACCGTTCTAAGGTAAGAGAAAAGAGAAAGAAGAAAGATATCGGTATCTCAGCTGTACGTGGTGGTACTATTGTAGGTGACCACGAAGTTATATTTGCTGGTACAGATGAAGTAATCGAATTTAAGCATACTGCATATTCAAAAGCTGTTTTTGCAAAGGGAGCTGTTGCTGCGGCTAAGTTCTTGAAGGGAAAAGAAGCGGGGATGTATGATATGTCGGATGTTGTAGAGTAGGACGGCAAAAACCAATTACCTCTCTGGCTTCAACCATGTTTTCCCCTTGTTCTGTATTGTGAAAATGTATGGGATGAGGGGAAAACGTTCAGTAAGCCGTTCGGCAATTGTTTTTTGCCGGTACTTTGGCGAGGCAGGATTTAGTCTAGCGAAATTTGTGTTGTTTACATTTTACGCTATAATATATGATATTATGTGCTTTTGCATTTGTAACTGAGGCGTATCTAAGGTATAATATCTTAGATGTGTCTCAGTTGTTTTTATTTTACGAGGGTATTAGACACGTACTTTTTTATGAAATGAACAAATTCATTTGTTTTGTTCACAAAATTTTTACATAAAGAAGGTACAATGTACTTAGTTCATATAACGTGCTGAAAGACTTTTGTCAATACATTGCTGATTGATAGGCTAGTTATTTGACCAAGTAGATAGGAGGAGTCATTTTGATTGAAGTAAAGAATTTAGTGAAAAAGTACAGTGACCATGCAGCGGTAGACAACTTAAGTTTTACGCTGGAAAAGGGTCATGTATTAGGGTTTCTTGGACCAAATGGTGCTGGAAAATCAACAACAATGAATATTATCACGGGGTATTTGCAGGCAACATCAGGTAGTGTGAAAGTCAATGGACATGATATTGAAGAAGAGCCAGATTTAGTGAAAAATTCAATCGGATACTTACCAGAAATTCCACCATTATATCCGGATATGCGTGTAAAGGAGTATCTGACGTTCGTTGCAGAATTAAAAAAAGTAAAAAAAGCTGAGAGAAAAGGTATGATCCAGGAAATTATTCAAATGATTGGATTACAAGACGTAGAGAATAGATTAATTCAGCATCTTTCAAAAGGATATAAGCAAAGAGTAGGTTTAGCTGGAGCAATTATGGGATATCCAGATTTGATTATTTTAGATGAGCCAACTGTTGGATTAGATCCAAAACAGGTAATCGAAATTCGTGAATTGATTCGTAAGTTAAGCGAAAAACATACTATCATCTTAAGTTCACACATCCTTTCAGAGGTAAGTGCTGTATGTGATGAGATTATGATTATTAATAAGGGTAAATTAGTTGTACGTGACACCCCAGAAAACTTGTCACAGTCAGATGGTAAGACATCACTTGCTATTAAAGCAAAAGGAACGAAAGAACAGATTACTTCTATCCTGAATGGTATTAAGGGTATAGAAGAAGTTATATTTAATGAAGCTGCAGTAACAGAAGCAGGCGTAGAACAAGTTACGGTATCTTATAAAGAAAATGAAGAGTTGCGTGATGAAATTTCATTTGCATTCGCAGCAGCGAAATGTCCTATTTATGAAATGAAATCCACCACATTGAGTCTGGAAGATATCTTCTTACAACTGACAGGTGGCGTATCAGAACCAGAGGCACAGAAAGCAGAAGAGAAGAAGCCTGAGAAGGTGTACGAAAATGTAGAAGAAGCTGTAGGCGTTTCTACAGTGGAATTAACAAGTGATGATAACGACAAGGAGGGAGAATAATGTTAGCTATATATAAGAAGGAACTAAAATCCTATTTCCATTCTATGATAGGTTACGTGTTCATGGCATTTTTCCTAGTGGTTATTGGCATTTACATGTATGCATTAAATTTTGTATACCAAGTAGCTAATTTTGAGTATGTTTTAAATAACGTTACCTTTATTTTTATTATCCTAGTACCTATTTTGACCATGAGAGTTATGGCAGAAGAGAAGAAGCAGAAAACGGATCAGTTATTGTTTACCTCTTCGGTATCCATGGCAAAGATTGTACTTGCAAAATATCTTGCTGTACTTTCCCTGTTTGGTGCAACTATGTTAGTACTTTGCTTCTATCCATTAGTTTTAAGTGCTTTTGGTGAAGTAGCATTTAGTACAAGTTATGCTGCAATCTTTGGATTCTTTTTAATGGGAGCTGCGTTAATTGCAATTGGTTTATTTATATCCTCATTAACAGAGTCACAGATTATTTCAGCAGTTATCAGTTTTATTGTGCTGCTATTATGCTTTTTGGCAAATCAGTTAGCAAGTGTGTTGCCAACAGATAAACTGCCAACTATGATGATTACCTTGGTTGTATTTGCAGCATTTTGTTTCGTTATTTACATCTCTATGCGAAAGATATATGTAGCAGTTGGAGTGTGGGCTTTGGGAACAGTTGCTTTAATTCTTTTATATTTCTTCCATGGAAGTTTTTACGATAATTTATTAGCTAAAATGGTTGGTGCCATTGCATTAATGAAACCATTTGAAAACTTCTGTTATGGAACCATTTACTTAGCAAATATTGTATACTATGTTTCAGTTGCAGCATTATTTGTTACGTTAACAACACTTTTCATTAAGGAAAGTTTGTCTGATAAGATAAGAAAAGGTAGCACTTATCGTACTGGTTTAATGGTGATTGTAACGGTTATCTGTGTTGTGGTAAATCTTTTTGTTGGAGAATTAGATGTATATGCAGATGTAAGTTCACAGAAACTTTATTCCATTACACAGGATACCATTGATTTTGTAAAAGGAATTGATAGTAAGATCAAAATTTACTATGTATGCAAAGATGGACAAGAAGATCCAACAGTTGAGAAAATCGTCAACAAATACGATAAGCTTAACAAGAAAGTAACAGTTGAGAAGAAAGACCCAGTCTTATATCCTAACTTTACTAAGAAATTTACAAATGATGATGTGCAACAGAATAGCATTATCGTAGTGAATGAAGACACTGAAAAATTTAAAGTTGTAAACTATACAGATATGTATGAATATGATGCAAGCAGTCAAAGTGTATCTGCTGTTGATGTAGAAGGTCAGATCACAGCAGCAATTGACTTTGTCACAAACAAAGACTTACCAGTTCTCTATTATACATCTGGACATGGTGAAGCTGAATTAGGCAATACGCTTACATCAATTATTAAGAAGAAGAATATTGATGCTAACGATTTAAAAACTTTAACAGTAGATGAAATTCCAGAAGATTGCGATATCTTAGTAATCAATGGACCAACTGCTGATTTTACCGATAATGAGCTTAAAATGATTCGTGTTTACTTAGCAAACGGTGGAGATGCCATTATTACACTTCAGCAGACCAATAACAAAATGCCTAACTTTACTCAGCTTTTAGAATATTACGGTATTTATCAGAAAGAAGGAATTGTATTAGAACAATACGGTAATTACATGAGTGGATATCCAACGAACATTATTCCTACTCTTGGAACTCATGAAATTGTAAGCAATGTAAGTGCATCAGGACAATACGTTGTAATGCCAAACTGTATTGGTATTTCTGAATCTGATACAGTTAGAGATTCTGTTACATTAACTGAATTAATGAGAACAACAGAAGGAGCTTATTCCAAAGTAAATGTTGATTCTAAGACAGCTGAAATGGAAGATGGCGATATTCCAGGACCATTTGGTTTAGGTGTATTAGCAGAAGAAAAATCAGAGGCAACAGACGAAACAATGAAACTTGTTGTATTTAGTTCCGTATATTTATTTAACGAAGAAATTATTTCTACAGGTCAGTTTGCCAATGCAAATATTTTCCGTGATACATTAGGTTATATGGCTCCAGTTGGAAAGAATATTTCCATTAGCTCCATTAGTCTTACAACAGATTATTTAACAATTCCAGAAACAACACAGGTTATTTTAGGTATTGTATTTGTTATTATCTTACCTCTTGCTATTCTGGTTACTGGTTTAATTATCTGGCTTAGAAGGAGGAAGGCATAATGTCTAAGAAAAAGAAGAAAGAACTGACGACAGTAATTGCACTAGCTGCATTATTAGTTGTTGTGTGTGTTGCTTATTTTGCGACTGTAAAGCATAAGGAAGCGAAAGACAAGGCGGCAGATACATCCGTCAATCTGCTTCAATTAGACACTTCTAAGGCAACTAAGATTGATATCTCAAATGAAAAAGGAACTATTTCTTTTGAGAAAGAAAGTACTGGCTGGGTAATGCCAAGCGATAAGGACTTTCTGGTTAAACAAGAAGAAATTAACAATGTATTAGATGCTTTTTCTGATTTGGCAGCTACAAGATGCATAGTGAAGAATAAAGACTCTATTGATGAGTATGGTTTGGATAAGCCAGCAGGAAAGGTTACCATTACATTAAATGATGGAACGACTACTGTTTTAAGTGTTGGTGATACAGTACCTTCTGAAGGCGGATACTACGGAATGCTTGACAATTCAGATGGGGTATATACATTTGATGAAACAAGTGTTTCTAGTGCATTAGCTTCCAAGGATACGTTTGAAGATAGTGCTGCTGAGGCTACAGAAGAAGAGCCAGCGGCTACTACAGATACAGACGCGGAATAAGTTAATAGCGTATAAATAGGAAAACTCCTTTACATTCAGTGTTGGATGTAGAGGAGTTTTTTACTTAAGAACAATATGAAGAAAGCTTCATAAACCTTTTTCTTGCAACCAAATTATAATACAATATATTTCAATATAAATAGTACTGTTAACACATACATTAACCAGCTGATTTTCTTTTCTTTTGCTTTGCCAGATAATACATTAATTACAACATAAGAAATAACACCAAGTGAAATACCTTCTGCGATGCTGTAGAAGAAAGGCATAGCAATAATACAGATAAATGCAGGAACTGCTTCTGTCATATCATTAAAGTCTACGGAAAGAACAGATGCCATCATGTAGAAACCAACAATAATCAAGGCTGGTGCTGTTGCACAAGATGGAATAGCTGTAAAGATAGGTGCCAACAGAATAGATATTGCAAATAAAATACCTGTTGTTGCAGCAGTTAAACCAGTTCGTCCACCTTCAGAGACACCTGTTGCACTTTCCACATAAGTTGTAGTTGTGGAAACACCGAATAAAGAACCAATAATAGTTGCTAAAGAGTCAGCAAGCAATGCACCTCTGATTCTAGGAAGTTTTCCTTCTTTGTCAAGCATATTTGCTTTAGAAGAAACACCAATCAAAGTTCCTAGTGTATCAAACATATCAACAAATAAGAATGCGAAAATAGCGGTTGCGAATTCAGCAGATAAAAGATGAGAGAAGTCTAATTTAAAAGCAACATCTCCAACGGAAGAAATTTTGATAGGTTCTGCAAAGTTAGGGAACATACTGAAAAATCCAAGATCAGCATCTACTTTGTATAATCCTGTAAGCTGGCAAATGCATCCAAGAATCCAAGTGATAAGAATTCCAAGTAAGATACCACCTTTTATTTTCTTTATTAAAAGAATGGCAACAATAATAATACCTGCCATTGCTAAAAGAGCACACATATCAGAGGTATGGAAAGTCTCTTTTGAAAATGCATGGATTTGAAGTAATGTGTTGTCATTGTTTTCAACAATACCTGAGTTTTGAAGACCGATGAAAGCGATGAATAAGCCGATACCACAGCTTACAGCATGCTTTAAAGTTTGAGGAATCGCATTAAATATTGCTTCCCTGACACTGGTTAAAGAAAGTAATACAAATATAATACCTTCTACGAAGACAGCAGCAAGTGCTTCTTGCCAAGTGAAACCAAGGTTTACAACCACTGTCCAGCAAAAGTATGCATTCAGGCCCATTCCTGGTGCAAGACCAAATGGATAGTTTGCAAGAAATGCCATTAAAAAGCATCCAATAGCTGCGGCAATAGCTGTTCCATAAAATACTCCACTCTGGCTCATGATAGTTCCTTTGTAGCCATCAAGGTTGTTAAAAGCAGTCATTGTCTGAGGATTAACGGCCAATATATAAGCCATAGTCATAAAGGTGGTAAGACCTGCGAGAACTTCTGTTTTTACTGTGGTGTTGTTCTCTTTGAGTTTGAAAAGTTTTTCTAACATATGTACCTCCATGTTGTTTGGGTTGCATTAAGAAATTAAGAAAATTTTAATGCAAAATTAATAAATACATATAGAGTTTAGCAAAAGGGGAGGATCTCGTCAAGGTAATCAAGCTGGTTGCTTATACTTGTGGACAAAGAGGAAGTTTATGAAAAGATTTTAAAAGTGGACAACATATTCTGAATAAAGGTATAATATATTAGTTATAATTCAGATTGGAAAATAAAGGAGGGGACAGAGTGAAAAAGAAAGTGGTCATTTTACTGCTCAGTATGATGCTTTTTATGGGGGTATTTTTATACGGGGCATTTCAAAATATAAAAAAGCCAGAGAAAGAAAAGAAGCCACCAATCACACAGCAATCTGCAGAGACTGTACTTGAAAATGTATGGATTGTGTCTGGAGAAAATTCCGAGGTTACATATTTTAACGAGGATCAGACCGTTTCAGTTAAAACAGCTATGAGTCTTTCTGAACCAATTAAAAATGTTATCGGTGACATAACAATGAAAGATGGAATCGTGCAGAAGATAAAATTAAAGCCTGAGCGCATTAGCGGTAAAGTGATATCCATAGATAAGGATATTATACAAATAGAAGTAGATGATGCTATACAAAACTATCCATTGGCAGATTCCTTTAAGGTGTATCGTATTAGGGACGGATTAAAATCCTTGACCATACAAAATATTTTAGTAGGATATGATAACGTGGATTTTGCATTAGGTGATGGGAAACTGTGTGCGGGGATTGTTGAGAAAGAACTTGAAATTCATGATATTCGGGTATTGTTAAAAACTAGTAAATACGAAGATATTCTACATCAATCTGTTACGTTTACATGTACAAGCGCTTATCACGTTAAGGTTGGAAAGAAAACCATATCATACAAGGCAGGTAAAAAAATTACTGTGAAACCTTCTAGTAAGTTACTGAAGTCTGGAAGAATCACAATTCAGCCAAAGAAGTCAAGCGGCAAGATAAAACTTTTGAATGTTAAACGAACATGTGGAAATCCTGGATATCGTGGAATGATTGAAATCGCAAAATATAATGATAAGCTTACGGTTGTAAATGAACTGCCTATGGAAGAGTATCTTTATGCGGTGATTCCAAGTGAGATGCCAAGCAACTACGGAACAGAGGCGCTAAAAGTACAGGCTGTATGTGCAAGAACATATGCTTATAAGCAGCTGATGCGTAATGAATTCAGTCAGTATGGAGCACACATTGACGATAGTGTTGCGTCTCAGGTATACAATAACATTGCAGAGGACAAAAACAGCATTAAGGCAGTAAAGGATACTTACGGTGAAGTCATGTTAAGTGAAAATGATGTGATAGAAGCTTACTATTTTTCTACTTCATGGGGCTGTACTGCAGATGCGAAAGATGTTTGGTTAAGTGAAAAAAGAGGTTATCTGGAAGGACAAAGCCAAGTATGTAAAGATTCCAAAAAGACATTAGACAATTACGATTTTACCAATGAGTCAGAATTTAAGAAGTTCTTAAATAATAAAAGCATTAAAACCTATGATAGTTCATTTCCATGGTATCGCTGGAATGTAACTGTCTCAGCCAGCAAATTAAAAAAATCCATTGAGAAAAATTTGAAGGCACGTTATGAAGTGAATCCAAGCCTCATTTTAACCTTGTGTGATGGACAATATGAAAGTAAGCCAGTGGAGAGCATTGGAACGATTAAAGACATAGAAGTTGCAAACAGAACAAAAAGCGGACTCATAAATGAAATCGTGATAAAAGGCTCTGATGCAACGATTAAGGTATGTTCTGAATATAATATCCGTTTGCTATTAGCACCTTTAGAATCGACAATTAAGCGAAATGATAAAAGTAAACTGGATGGTCTTAACATGCTTCCAAGTGCATTTTTCTTAGTTACAAAAAATGAGAAAGGAGAGAGTTTTCGCTTCCAGGGAGGAGGTTACGGACATGGTGTCGGCATGAGTCAGAATGGTGCTAAAGCAATGGCAGATGCAGGCTTTAATTATAGCACCATCTTACAGCATTATTACAATAATACTACAATTGGCAATCTTTATTTGTAAGAGAGGCTAATACATAATTTACCTCTCCGCCAAAGAATAAGATGTACATGCAAAAATAAAGCCATAACATAAGTAAGACAGCGGCTGTCAGGCTTCCGTAGGTATTGGTGAAGTTCTTCATATGGTCAATGTAATAGGAAAAACCATAGGAGAAGATCATCCATCCAGCTGCTGATATAAAAGCGCCTGGCAGTTCGCGAATAAAACTAGACTTACGGTTTGGTATAAATAAGTACATTGTAATGAAAAGCACCACTAAAACCAAAAGAACAACGGTAGTTCTTATGCTAATCAACAATAAGGCAAGGTCAGTCAAGGCAGGAATTTTGTTTTCAATCCAAATCAGCAGAGAGTTACCAAAAACCAGCAAAAACAACGTTCCGATCAGCATTAATGCAAAAACGAAAGTGTAAAATAAAGCAAGAATACGTATTTTAAAATAATTACGAGTTTCTTGAATGCCATATATGTTATTTAATCCACGCATAATAGCAATTAATCCTCTAGAAGCGGACCAAAGTGTAGTTATGGCGGTTAATGAGATAATGGTTCCTGATGCATAATTGTAGACCTCTGTAATAATAGAGATTATATATGGACTAAAGGTATCAGGAATATAAGTGTTCACAATGCCTAACAGCGTGCTTTCTGTTATAGGTAAGTACTGTATTAATGTTAAGAGAAACATGGCAAAAGGAAACGAGGAAATTATAATAAAAAATGCTCCTTGTGCAGCAAAGCTAGAAACAAAATCATCTCTCATTTTTCTAGTAAATGCTAATACAAACTCTATTAATAAATAAATTCTATTTATCATTTACTTCTCCTTAATAGCAAAAAGATAATTAACATAGTTGTATATAATAGTATATGTCAAAGAAAAAAGCAATAGTCAATGATTTTACTTCCTATAATTTGCACAAAATAAAAATACAATGTTGTTAGTAATGCAAATTGTATACATATGGAAATTGAAGTATTATAAAAAAGTAGCTATAATAGGAATGCTAAAAATTTTAGGAGGTATTTTATGTGTGCAAAAAAATTTAAAAGAAGACTTTCTTTTCTATTAGCAGTTGTGCTTGTATTCACAATGTACATACCACAAGTATGTGTAGAGAAAGTCATGGCAGCCCAGACGGGGGATTTTGTCGTGGAGGGAAATGGGACTTCATGGGGAACATCTTTCGGCTGCAATGTAACAGTAACTAATCAAATGACACAAAAAGCAGACAGCTGGAAACTAGTTGTAGATGCTCCTAATATGAAGATTACAAGCATCTGGTGTGCAACAGCATCTGTAACAGGCAGCACGGTAACTTTTATTCCAGAAGACTGGAACAAGACAATAGCAGGAGATGGTTCTGTATCCTTTGGTTTTAATGGGGAAGGAACAATGCCAAGTATGACAAGCTACAAGGTTATCTACACAGTGAATGGGACAGAATACACTTATGTAGGTGGAAAAGCAACCCCAAGCAACCCTGTTACTACATCTCAGGCACCTGTACAAACCAGCAGCGCTCCAGCGGTTAGTACAATTCCTAGCGCTAATACAGCGTTAGAGTTAAATGTATCCAAGAGTGTAGCAGAAGGTACATACTCATCTGATTTTACAGTCAATGGATTTACTTTTATTACAGGTGGTTCAAGCTGGATAGTTGACAGCTCCAACAAAACATGTAATGGTTCATCCTACACACGTCGTGCAAAATCAGGAGGAAAGGGAACTACTACGAAACGTGCAATTTCATTTCATGCAGCTGCAGCTGGAAAATTAATTGTACATGCCATGAGTGGCGGTTCTACCAATCGTAACTTAACACTTAATTACAACGGTTCAGATATCCAGAGCTGTGCAGCAATACCGAGCACAGTAACTGAACTAGTTTTTGCCTTACCAGGAGCAGGACATTACATCTTGTATCCATCTGATGATAATGTAGGTATCTATTACATGAAAACAGTTAATGGCTCTTATGTTGTACCTTCCCCTGCCGCTTCAAGCACAGCTCCAGTTGTACCAACTAAGACTCCAACTCCAAGTCCATCTAACAATGTTAATCCTGTAACAGGAGACATTTTCGTGGCACCAAATGCAAATGGTTCAGGTACTCAAAGTAATCCAATGAGTTTTACAAAGGCACTTACTACAATTCAGCCAGGAAAAACAATCTACTGCTTAGCAGGAACGTATTCCTACAGCAACCAGATTACAATCCTTTACGGAAATAATGGTTCAGCAGGAAAATACAAATCAGTCGTGGCTTACAATGGAGCTGACGTAGTATTTGATTTTTCGAAACAAGCTTATGGCAATACTGCGACTAACGAAAGAGGAATTCAATTAGAGGGTAACTATTGGAGATTTTACGGAATTAAGATTACAGGTGCAGCTGATAATGGTATGCTGCTTTCCGGTAATTACAACATTATCGAAAACTGTCAGTTTGACGGAAACCGTGATACTGGCCTGCAGATAAGCCGTCGTAAATCCAGCTTAACAAATATGGCAGACTGGCCATCCTACAATACAATTAAGAATTGTACATCCTGTAATAATATGGACCCTGCAACTGGTGAAAATGCAGATGGTTTTGCAGCAAAACTTACTTGTGGCCAAGGCAATGTATTTGATGGATGTATTTCTTATAATAATGTAGATGATGGATGGGACTGTTATGCCAAGTCAGCAACAGGACCTATCGGAATCCTTACTATTAAAAACTGTATTGCGTTCCGTAACGGTGAAACAGCGAATGGTGTTATGACACCAAACAGTGATGGCAATGGATTTAAATTAGGTGGTGCAGGTGTTGGAACACCTCATATTGTTTCAAACTGTATTTCTTTTGAAAATAAGAATCATGGTTTTACAGATAACAACAACCCTACATCCTTATCTCTTAAGAACTGTACTTCTTTCAATAACTCTCGTGCAGATGGAAAGAAGGCAAACTTCCAGATGGATCGTGCAGGAAGTGGTGCAACTTATGTAAACTTATTATCTTGTTCCACTAATACAATTGGAAGTGATAAGTTTAAAGGTACCATTACCAATTCTGTATACTATAATTCTTCTAAATATTATAAAGTAAGTGGTGCAACAGCAATTGCTAACAATAAGGTAGGAACAATCGTATCAGCACCAGCTGCATCTGATTTTGAATCTGTTAGTACACCAGCCATTGGTACAGATGTTCATAAGTTATGGAGAAATGCAGATGGCTCTCTAAAGATTGGTTCTTTCTTGAAGGTGAAACGTTCTTCATCCTTCTATGGTATGGGAGCTGTTCTCTAATAAAAAACACAAGATAGTTTCAAAAAGACTGTTTGAAAGGCTACTTGATATGTACCATGTCAAGTAGCCTTTTTTAACTTATAGAAAAGTCTTCTGCGAGTCCTTCCATATCAAGTAAAAATATCAAAAAGTATGAAATGTACATAGTTTTCCTTTTAATTTTGATAAAAGTGATAAGGATAGTTGTGCAAATGAAAATTTTACGATATAATACAAATCATGAATGAGTATTCATATGATAATATGTTTGAAACAAGGAGGAAACAGATGTTTTTAGAAGTGTCGAATATAAAAAAGAGTTATGGACATGATTCATCTTATACGCAAGTCTTGAAGGGAGTAAGTACTTCTGTCGAGAAAGGACAAATGTGTGTCATATTAGGACCATCTGGCTCTGGTAAATCCACACTATTAAATATCATTGGTGGTTTGGATACAGTTGAATCAGGAAGTGTCAAAATTGATAATAATGATATAGTCGGTTATAACTCAAAAAAACTAGCGAAATACAGAAGAGACTACTTAGGTTTTATTTTTCAGTTCTATAATCTTGTTCCTAATCTTACAGTAAAAGAAAATATTCAAACCTGTCAGTATCTTTCAAAAGATGCATTGGATATTGATGAATTAATGGTGACCCTTGGAATAAAGGAACATGAGAATAAATTTCCTTCACAGCTATCAGGAGGACAGCAGCAGAGATGTGCAATAGCTAGAGCTTTAGTTAAAAATCCTAAACTATTGCTATGTGATGAACCAACTGGTGCTTTAGATTATGTTACATCGAAAGAAATCCTAATCCTATTGGAGGAAGTGAATAAGAAATATGGAACTACAATGCTAATCGTTACACATAATACTGCAATCAAAGATATGGTTGATAAGGTAATTAAAATCAAAGACGGAAGGATAGCAGAAGAATACGTCAATACTAATAAAAAGAAGGCTTCTGAAATTGAATGGTAAGGAGAAGATAAATGATATTAAATAAACGTATTAAACGTGAACTTAAGCAAAACTTTTTTAGATATCTAGCATTATTTCTTGTCATTCTTGTTAGTATGTACATAGTTATCAGTATGGCAGGTGGTGCTGAGACAGTTATTGTAAATGTAAGCGATGCTCAGAAAAAGAGTTGTGTAGAAGATGGACAAATAGAAGTACTTGCTCCATATTCGGAAAAAGACATTGAAGAAATAGAAAAATATACAAAAAAATTTGAACAATGCTTTTATCTGGATTTTTCATACGATAAAGATGCAAAACTTCGAGTTTTTGAAAACCGTAAAGAAATTGACTTAGTAACTTTGGACAAAGATGGGAAAGCACCTAGTAACAAAGATGAAATTGTACTAGAGAAGCATTTTGCAGAAGCAAATAAGCTAAAAGCAGGAGACAAGATAGAAATTGGTGGGATAGAATTTACAATTGTAGGAACTGGTTCCTCTCCAGACTATGACTGTGTTCTTGATAATTTAACGGATATCGGTGCGACTGCTAGAACGTTTGGGACTGCATTTGTTTCAGACAACGGCTATAAAGCTTTGAAAGAATCAGGAAAGGCGAAAAAGGCAGAAACGTATAATTACAGCTTCATACTGAATCAAAAAACAGATTATGATGAATTCAGAGATGCACTGAATCAGATATATGTAGACAATGAATTAGTAACCAATAAATACATCAAGGAAATGATTGATGAAATAGAAGAAAAAAAGGAAGAGATAAATAGTTCTATTGATGAGCTGGCACAAGGCGGAGAAGATGTGTATGACGGCTCTATGGATATACAAGACGGTAATGATAAGGTAACCAATGGCCTGACTGAGATTACAGAAAAGTCAGATGAAATAATACGTGGTGCCAATAAGGCTTTTGACGGCTTGCTAGATAGTTTCTCCGCTCAATTAAAGAGCAATGGAGTACAAGTAACATTAGCACAATCCAATTATGAGTCAAAACTAAATCTGATTTTATCAAAATTGGATAAAGATAAAAATGCTAAACAGTATCAGCAGATTGTTGCTTTAAAAGCTTCTTGCGATTCCATGAAAGAATATGTAGAAGGCGTAAAGAAATATACGGAGGCAGTTGCATCTGCAAAAACGGGAAGCGAAGAACTAGGAGGGGGAATAGGAAAACTCCAAGATGGCGCTACAAAGCTAGCTAATGGAACAGAGGAAATGAAAAAGAGCATGAACCGTTTCATGGACAAGAACATGAAAGTTGAGATTAGCAACCTTACTTATTTCCTAAAGGCAGATGATAATCCTAGAATTGGTGGTTCAGCAGATGACGTTGTAATTAATAAAGTAGGCGCACTGATAGTTGGAATTATTGTATTAATTCTTTTGGCATATATTCTGAGTGTTTTTACAGTTCATAGTATTGATGAAGAAAGTCCAGTCATCGGTGCTTTGTATTCGTTAGGTTATATGAGGAATGAGCTTATGGGACATTACCTTGTCTTGCCAATACTCGTATGTCTGGCAGGAGGAATTGCAGGTACCATAGCGGGCTATTTGGGAATTGAATCACAGGTAGCTCAGAATTATAATTATTTCTCTTACCCTGAATTAACATATAAATTCCCTATATATCTGGTGCTTTACGGAGTAATACTGCCACCAGTTGTAGCTGCAATTGTTAATGCACTGGTTATTGGTAAAAAGCTGTCTCGAGAGCCATTAAAAATGTTGAGAAGAGAACGTAAGGAAATTACCAATAAGCAAGTAGATTTAAAGAATATTGGATTTATAACACGTTTCCGTATTCGTCTATTTTTACGAGAAATCCGTTCCAGCTTGACATTAACAGCAGGACTTTTTGTTTCGCTTCTTGTGTTAATGCTATCGGTATGCTGTTATAATGCAGTAGTTAATATTATAGATCAGACAGATAGAGATGTTAAGTTTTCATACTTATATTATTACAAGTTCCCAGCAGATACGGCTCCAAAAGGCGGAGAAGCTTGTTATATGAAAACCTTAAAAGCTGAAACTTTAAATTATGATATGGATGTTACAGTGATGGGCTTGCCTACAAATAGTAAGTACTTTAATTTTGATATGAAAAAAGGAAAAGACATTTTATATGTTTCATCCTCTACTGCAGACAAATATGGTCTAAAAGAAAATGACGTATTTACATTAAGGGATGCTATTAATAATGTATCGTATGATTTTACTGTAAAAGAAGTCGTACAGTATGCAGTTGGTTTGTATGTATTTATGGATGTAGATAGTATGCGAGAACTATTCGATCAGGATAGTAACTACTACAATGCTGTATTATCCAAAGATAAACTGGATGTAGAAGCGGATAGATTATATTCTGTTACAACAGGTGATGAAATTAGGGAGTACTCAGAACTCTTTATGGATTTGAATAAATCAATGATTGTTTCATTAATAATAGCTTCAACCTTCTTATTTATCATTGTAATGTTCTTAATGTTGAAGATGATTATTGAAAAACAGTCTTATAATATTTCATTATTTAAGATGTTTGGATATAACGAAAAAGAAGTTGGCAAGCTGTTCTTAGGCAGCAACTTTGTAATCGTTGCAATATCAGCTTTGATTTGTGTGCCATTAACAGAATTTATTATGAAATCAATTTATCCAGCCTTAGTAGCCAATCGAGCAACTGGTTTTGATTTAACTTTAGATTGGAGGACCTATGTATTTGTATATGGATTAATCTTTCTGTCATATTTTATTGTAAATATAATATTAAAGAACAAGCTAAATAAGATATCTCCTAATGATGTACTGAAAAACAGAGAATAGTTTTTTGGAGGGAGTAAAACAAATGAGAAAAAAACTAGTTATATTTCCACACGCAGGTGCAATACGAAGCAATTATCAAGTGCTGGAAGGAATATTAAAAGCTAGATTTGATGTTGTTTTCATAGACTATGAAAAGTTATATAAGCAATACAATATAATGAATATGGACCAGCTTGTGGAACAGATTAAAATTTTATTGAAGGATATACTTGACAATGAAAAGCTGCCAGCCATTTTTTATGGACATAGCATGGGGACATATGTATTGTATGCGTTAAGCAGTTTCTTAACAGAGCGTTATGGCGTAGACAAGCTTGTTTATTCAGATGTAAGACCGCCACAATATTATCATGCTATGGAACTAGCCAATATGGATAAGTTTCAACAAAATCAGATTTTAGAGAACCAGTATGATTTCTCTGAAGAGATTCGAGCAATCCCGCCCCTGTTTGAGTATTTCAAGGGGAGATTGCTTGAGGATCTCCTTATACTTGACACTATGGAAGATTATGTTTTTCAAAAGCCAGTCATTAGTAAAGAAACAAAAGTTTTACTTTTATATTCAGATTATTCTGCTAGTGAAAGTTTAATCGATGAATGGAACCGAAGCATTCAGACAGATGAAAAGATTAAAAGTTTTTACTTTAAAGGTGGGCATTATTATTTTGCAGAACATTCAGAAAGAACTGTAGAGTTAATTTCAAGTTAATAAATCAAAATTTGATTTATCAAAATACACATGATAATAGTGAGATGGGGATGAAATGTATGAAGATTGAGATGACAGAGATTCAAAAGGCTTATCTTATCGGACGTGAAGATGCTTTTAGTGGAGGAGTTGGAACACATTTATATATTGAGTTGCTGTATAGTGGTGCAATCAAGACATTTACAGAAGCACTCAATAAGGTAATTGTATCACAGCCATTTTTAAGAGCAAAAATAAGTGAGCCATATTGTTTCGAAATATTAGAACCATTCAGATACGAAATAGAAGTTTTTGAAGAGGAAGCGAATGATTCTCAAATAATCGAAACACTTCGTTCAGAATTATCACATAAAAAGTATACTAGAGAAGATTTTCCACTGTTTACAGCCAAAGCGGTGAAAGAAAAGGAACAATATAGAATTGCATTTAGTATTGATTTAATTATTGCGGATGGTATGAGTTTGTATGAACTTATAGCTGAAATTAATGATTATATGGAGCATCCAGATAAAGTAATTGTTGATTACGCAGAAGACTTAACATTTATGATGGATTACTATCATAAAAGTAAGAAGACAAAACGCTATGATAGAGCAAAGAAATACTATTTAGAGAATATTGATACTATCTATGAAGCACCAAAGTTAAATTATGTATCCAATAAAGAACGAGACGTAACATTTTCGCATAAAGAATATGAGTTAACGAAAGAATTCTATGACAAGCTAAAAGTGAAAGCATCAGAGAATGGTTTTTCTGTTACCGATATTTTATTAAGTGTGTATGCAATGATACTAACAAAATGGTCACAGAATCCGGAAATGTCCATTAATGTTACTGCTTTTAAACGCCCTGACGGTGAAGTATATCGTCATGTTATTGGAGATTTTACAACATCCATGTTAGTACAGTCTAATTTTGATGAAGAAAAGTCTTTTGATGAAAATGTGAAGCAGATAAAGATGAAATTATTTACGGCACTTAAATATCAGGATTTTGAAGTGACACAGATAGTGAAAGAGCTTGATATGCGTGGAAGAAGTTCTCTAATGCCAATTGTATTTACTTCCATGCTGTTTGATGAAGATTCCTTATTAGGTGAGAATTTTGTTAAAGATTATATTATTTCACAAACACCGCAGGTTTATTTGGACTGTCAAGCAAAGAACAATGCAGGTAAACTAAGTATTACATGGGACTATCGTAATAGCAAATTTACGAAAAAAATGATAGATAGCATGTTTGACGAATATTGCAGTTGCATAGAATATTATATTACGCAAGAAAATGACCTGGTGGAACATTACAATTCTACAGTGCAGCAGCATACAAGCAAGCTTTATGAGGAATTTAACGGACAGACTAATGCTGAACAGTGGGAGATGACGAGCTTACTTACAAGCTTTCAAAAAACAGTGAATCAATATCCTGACGAAGTATTTGCAGTAATAGACGGACAGGAGTATACCTTCAACGAGGTGAACCAGAAAGCGGTTAAACTAGCACAAAAAATAAAAGAAGCAAAGGCGAAATCGGGGAAACAAAAAACAAGAATCGCTTTTTCAGGAAACAAGAGCTTACATTCACTTGTATCTATTGTAGCAGCACAGATGACGGGAGATTCTTTCTGTGCAGTAAATGAATATTTCGGAAAAGAAAAAAGCGATGAAGTGTTGAAGTCAATTGCGGACTACATTGTGATTGAGAACTTCGAAGTAAAAGAAGTTTCGCAAGAAGTTCAGGAAATTGAACAAGAAGAATCCTACATTCTGTTTACATCAGGGACTACTGGAAAACCAAAAGGAATTGTGATAAGAGAGGATGCAGCATTAAATACTGTGTATGCCATGATTAAGATGTATGGAGTAAAGAGAGAAGATGCGTGTGCAAACATTTCAAATCTTTATTTCGATTTATCCATATTCGATCTGTATGCATCTATGATAACAGGAATGAAAGTTTATATGGTGGATGCATATAACGTTAACTGGTTTATAGAGGGAGAATGCTATAAAAATGTATCCATATGGAATTCAACACCTGCATTAGCAAGAGAATTTCTACTACATGATACATTTGATAAGTTACGCTGCGTCTTTATGAGTGGTGACTTTATACAGAAAAAGCTTGTTGAGGATTTGTATAAAAAGTATGGAGAAGATTTATCCGTAACAGCCCTAGGAGGAGCCACAGAGGCATCTATTTGGTCTAACTATTTTAATTGTAAGGACTATAAAGACAAAGATTTAATTCCATATGGACATGCTCTTCCAAATCAGCAAATGTATGTGATGAAGCAGAATAGAATGTTGGCAGAGGTTGGAGTTCTTGGTGAAATCATTATAGCTGGAGATGGTTTGGCAACAGGATATCTAGATCAAAAGCAAACGGAAAATGCATTCGTTTGGAACGAACAGTTAGGAAAACGTATTTACAGAACAGGAGACTTAGGCTATCTAGGCGCAGATAATAATATTTACATTCTGGGCAGAGTAGTAGACGAAATCAAACATAATGGATATCGAATTGACTTAAGAGAAATCGAAAAATACATTATTCGTATCGATGGTGTGAAAAATGCTTTTGTATTTATTGAAAAGCTTGAAAATCAAAGAACTCGCTTAATCTGTACTGTAGTATCCGATGAAGAAGCAATCGAACAGAAGATTCGAAAAGTATTAAGCAAACAGGTACCACATTATATGGTTCCAACAAACTTCCTTGTAGTCGATGCAATTCCTCTTACAAGCAACGGTAAAGTGAATATGCCAGAGATTAAGAACATGTTAAACAATACACAGGATGTTTACAGCTTTTCAGAAAAAGAAAAAGAAGTAATTGAAGTATGTAAGGCGCTTATTTCAGGGGAAAACTTTAGAGAACCTAGTCATGGTGGAGATACCTTCTTTGATATGGGTGGACAGTCTCTTCAAGTAGTAGCATTGAAAGAGGAATTAGATAAGCATTTCCATACCGATATCTCCTTACAGGACTTAATGAATAATATTACAATTATAGGATTATGCGAACTTGTAAGTGTTAATGAAGGGGAAGAAAAGGAAAAATCCCAAGAATTAATTCTTTTAAGAAAAGGTACAAGGGAAGATAAAAATATTATCTTTATTCATGCAGGAAGCGGAGAAATTAATATCTACTTGAACTTAAGCCGCTCCATAAGTGAAGAATATAACATTTATGGTATACGTTATGAACCAGAGGTTAAGCATTTAGCTTTATATAACTATGACTTTAGAAAGATAGCTCATCATTACTGCGACCTTGCCAAAGACATTAAAGTAGTAGATTATCTTGGCGGATGGTGTATTGGTGGAACAATTGCATATGAAATGGCATTGCATGAACCTGATAAATATAAGGAGATTTTCATGTTTAACTCCATGGCTCCAGTATCCAACAAAGTAGTTCAAATGGGAGACAGTTTCGAAGATGAAGTTAACTTTATGAAGAACTTCTTAAGTGAAGAATTAATTCAAAGCTGTCATAATGATACAGAAAAACTTTGGGAAAACATTGCAGAACTAATAGATAAAAATGCTGAATACCGCAAGGCAATTATTAATCTCATACCACCTGTTCTTATGAGATTATTGCCTAAAGTGGAAAACCTTAGCGGAAAGCAGCTTGTTTATTTTATTAACATGTTCCGAAGTTCCGAAAATGCGAGACATTTATATCAGTCCCATGATCATGCTGATGTAAATTGTTATTACTTCCATGCAGTAGATGAGGTAGTCGATAAGTACGAGGATTGGAAACAATATGTGTCATATTTTGAGGATTTTGCAGCATTAGGTAATCATGTTACGATGTTCCAGGATGAAAACCTGGAGAGTCTATCGAAACAGTTTAATTCCATTTTATCAAAGTAAGACAATATGGAAAAAAGTATAGTTAATGTCTTAATTCTAAGGAACTGTTTTCATTCGAAAAGTGAGCGGGACCAATACATTATCAAGTATTTGAAAAAGATATATGGAATGTCAGATGAGATACAGATTCAATTGCACAAAGATGGTTATGGAAAACCCTATCTTACAGGATGTAATTTATTTTGTTCCATTTCTCATTCAGGCAAGTATGTTTGTGTGGCATTATTTCATAGAGAGATTGGTATCGATATAGAAGAAAAAAAACCAATCGACTTTGAGAAAATTATGAGTTATCTCTTCACAGAACAGGAAAAGCTATGTGTAAATCACGACATTTCTAAATTTTATGATGTATGGGTAAAAAAAGAAAGCTTTTCGAAAATGCTTGGAAAAGGTTTGCTTCTTCCATTCAACAGTTTTTGTGTAGAGGAAGAAGCAGACATCATTTTAAAAAAGATAGATTTGAGTCGAGAGTATATTGGGTATCTTTGTTATGCGAAAAGTAACGAAATGGTTGATGTTAGGATATGGTTCACAGGAGATATGATGAATGAGTAATATAAGCAAAGTACAAACGCTAAAAGAGCTAATTGGGAAAGGCGAAAGTCAGTTTAATCAGGAAATCGCATTTCTTTATAGAAGAAAAAAGGAATACAAGGAAGTAACCTATCACAAGTTACATGATGACATCAATGGCTTTGGAACCTACCTCTATGAGTTGGGCATAAAGGAAAAAAAAGTAGCAGTTATAGGAGAAAACTCATATGAATGGCTAGTGGGCTTTTTCTCTGTAGCAAATAGTAGTAATATTATTGTCCCTATTGACAAAGAACTGGATGCAGTAACAATCTATGAACTAATTCAAAAATCGAATTGTTCCGTTGTCCTTTATACAAAAAGTTACAAGAATAAAATTAGAAGGCTAATGGAGCTTAATGATAGTATAATAGAAGAATACATCTGCTTAAACCATATGGACGAATATGTTGTGACAGGTGAACAACAGATACAACAGGGAAAAACAGAATTTCTTCTAGAAGAAGTAAAACCAGATGATGACGCTGCTATCTACTTTACATCTGGAACGACTGGAAAAGCGAAAGGTGTATTATTAAGTCATCGAAATTTATGTGAGGATATGTATGGGGCAGCGCAAAGAATTCAGCCCCAAAAATCAATATTTTTGATTTTGCCATTAAACCACACATTTGCATTAACAGCAAGTGTATTATGTGTACTAATTGGTGGAAAAGAAATCTATATCTGTAGTGGTATTAAAAGTTTCTTTCGAGATCTGCAAGAATTAAAACCTAGTGGACTAGTAGTAGTGCCTCTATTTGTTGAAAATATATATAAGACGATTCTTAACAAAATTACTGAAGATGGGAAACAGAAGAGCTATAAGCTGCTATGCAAATTTAATGGACTTCTCTTAAAATGTGGAATTGACAGAAGAAAAAAGTTATTTCATACAATTGTTGATTCTTTAGGCGGAAAATTAGATTTTATCGTATGTGGAGGTGCTCCAATCAATGCGGTATTGATTGAAGAGTTCTCTAAATGGGGAATTGATATTTATAATGGGTATGGAATTACAGAATGTTCTCCTATTATTTCGGTCAACAGTCAAGAGGAAAATCGGCTTGGCAGTGTCGGCAAGCCACTTGAAGGTGTCAAGGTACGAATTGATTCACCAGATGAAGCTGGAAGGGGAGAAATCTGTATCAGCGGACAAACTGTTATGCGAGAGTATTATAAGGAATCTGAACAGACTGCTCAAACCATAATAGATGGATGGTATCACACAGGAGATATTGGCTATTTAGACGAGGAAGGGTATCTTTTTGTTACAGGCCGAATTAAGAATCTTATCATTTTAGCAAATGGAGAAAATATTACACCTGAATTGTTAGAAGATAAGATAAAAACGTATCGGCTCGTTGATGAAGTTATTGTATATGGGAAAGATGATAAAATAGTAGCAGAGATTTATCCAGATATAGAATATGCAAAAATGCATCAGATTAAAGATATAGAAGAAGATTTGAATGAGTTTATTACGAAATTAAATAAATCGCTTCCTACTTATCAGCGAATTAAAAGTGTTGTGATACGTGAGGAAGAGTTTGAGAAAAATACCAATAGAAAAATTATAAGAAAGTATTAGGGAGGAAAACATATGTTTAAGAATATTGTTACAATACTTGAGAAATACACAGATTATCCAGCAGAACAGATTACAAATGAAACATCCTTATTAACGGATATTGCAATCAATTCCCTTGATTATGTAAAAGTAATTATGGATATAGAAGATGAGTTTGATATCGAGGTGCCAGAAAGTGCCATAGGCGAGATTAACACAGTTGGAGAACTAGTAACTTTCATAGAGGATTTAGTTGAGGAATAAGAAAGAACTTGACGAATCCAAGAATTATGTTTAGAATAGGGTTACAAGAAAAAAGCATTGAAGGTGTACCAAAACTTATATTTCTTACAGAGAGAGGAAGTCATCGGTTGGAAGCTTCCTTAAGTTCAATATAAGCCTAATTTCCCACCTGAGCTGCATCTCTGAAGCATGAGTGAGTAGGAGATGACGTTTTATGTACGTTACACATTTAAGTGAGTGCTTAGGCTTATACATAAAAGCCGTAAGAATCAGGGTGGTACCGCGGAATATATTTCGTCCCTTATTATTTTTGATAAGGGGCGTTTTTTTGTTTATAAGAAATGGAGTGTAACGGAATTTCTTATAAACAAAAAAGCCCCTAAAAAACAGGGGCAGAATTCACACCAGCGGGAAAGGAAGATACTTTGTTTTGCTATATTTTTTAAATGAAATAGATTGCCCCATATAAGAAAGGAGTTTACTCATGAAAGAAAAATTAGAAAAAATCATGAATGACGCAGTTGAGAAAATTAATGTTTCTGAAAAACTGGAAGAATTAAATGATATTCGTGTGGCTTTCCTTGGTAAAAAAGGTGAGTTAACAAGTATCTTAAAATCTATGAAAGACGTTGCACCAGAAGATAGACCAAAGGTAGGCCAGCTTGTCAATGAAGCTCGTGCCAAAATTGAAGGTGTATTAGATGAGAAGAAAACAGCTCTTGCAAGTGCTGTAAGAGAAGCACAGATGAAAGCAGAAACAATTGATGTTACATTACCTGCGAAAAAACCTATGATGGGACATCGTCATCCAAACACAATCGCATTAGAAGAGATTGAACGTATCTTCATTGGTATGGGATATGAAGTTGTAGAAGGTCCAGAAGTAGAATACGATTATTACAACTTCGAGGCTTTAAATATTCCAGCAAATCATCCAGCAAAAGATGAGCAGGATACATTCTATGTAAATAGCAATATCGTACTTCGTACACAGACTTCTTCCACTCAGGTTCATGAGATGGAAAAAGGAAAAGTGCCAATCCGTATGATCGCACCAGGACGTGTATTCCGTTCCGACGAAGTAGATGCAACACATTCACCATCTTTCCATCAGGTAGAAGGTCTTGTAATCGACAAAGACGTAACATTTGCTGACTTAAAAGGTACTCTAGCTGAGTTCGCAAAACAGGTATTCGGCGAAGATACAAAAGTTAAATTCAGACCACACCACTTCCCATTCACAGAGCCAAGTGCTGAGATGGATGTTTCCTGTTTCAAATGTGGTGGAAAAGGCTGTCGCTTCTGTAAAGGGGAAGGATGGATTGAAATCCTAGGCTGTGGTATGGTTCATCCACATGTATTAGAAATGAGCGGAATCGATCCAGAAGAATACGTAGGATTTGCATTTGGTGTAGGTCTAGAGCGTATTGCGTTATTGAAATATGAAATCGATGACATGCGTTTACTTTATGAGAATGATACTAGATTCTTGAAACAATTTTAGTATATCACGAAAATCTGCGTAGCTGATTTTCGTGCAAAACTGCTAGCAGTTTTGTGCCACGCAGTGGCAATATACTTATGAGCAAGTAGCGAAGCGGATTGCGAATTCCTTTTGCCAGAGCAAGTAGCGAAGCGGATTGCGAATTCCTTTTCTAGTAGGAAATCTGCGTAGCTGATTTTCGTGCAAAACTGCCAGCAGTTTTGTGCCATGGAGTAGTAAGTTCGAAGTAAATTTATATAGAGGAACAAGGAGGAATTACAATGAATACACCATTATCATGGGTGAAAGCATATGTACCAGAGCTATCCTGTACAGCAAGAGAATACATGGATGCCATGACATTGTCCGGAACAAAAGTAGAAGGTTATGAAGAATTAGATAAAAACCTAGAAAAAATTGTTGTAGGTAAAATTTTAAAAATAGAAAAACATCCTGATGCAAACAAATTAATCATCTGTCAGGTTCAGATCTCAGAAGAAGGAGATACGGTTCAAATCGTAACAGGTGCTCCAAACGTTAAGGAAGGCGACAAAGTGCCAGTTGTATTAGAAGGTGGCCGCGTTGCAGGAAGTGCTCATGATGACACTCCACATCCAGATGGAATCAAAATCAAAAAAGGGAAACTTCGTGGAGTAGAATCCTTCGGTATGATGTGTTCCATCGGAGAATTAGGTTCGTCCAAAGAATTTTATCCAGACGCAGCAGAAGATGGAATCTATATCTTAAGTGATAACGAAAACTACAAAGATGCTCCAATCGGAAGCTCAGCAGTAGAATTATTAGGTTTAAATGATGTAGTAGTAGAATACGAAGTAACATCTAATCGTGTTGACTGTTTCTCCATCATTGGTATTGCAAGAGAAGCAGCAGCTACATTCCGTAAACCATTCGTTCTTCCAGAAATTAAACCAACAGGTAACAGTGAAAATGTTCAAGATATGATTCGCGTTGAAATCAAAGACAAAGACCTTTGCAAACGTTACGTTGGTCGTGTTGTTAAAAATATTAAAATAGGACCATCTCCAGAATGGATGCAAAGAAGACTTGCAGCTTGTGGAATCCGCCCAATCAATAACATTGTGGATATTACAAACTACGTAATGGAAGAGTATGGCCAGCCAATGCATGCTTACGATTTAGATACAATCGCAGGTAACAAAATCGTAGTTCGCCGTGCAAATGAAGGAGAAACATTTACCACATTAGATGGGCAGGAAAGAAAATTAGATCCTTCTATGTTAATGATCTGTGATGCAGACAAAGCAATCGGTATCGCAGGTATCATGGGTGGAGACAACTCTAAGATTACAGACGATGTAAAAACCATGTTATTTGAAGCAGCTTGCTTTGATGGAACAAACATCCGTCTTTCCGGTAAAAAATTAGGTATGCGTACAGATGCGCAAGCTAAGTTTGAAAAAGGCTTAGACCCAAATACAGCAAAATTAGCAATGGACCGTGCATGTGAATTAATTGAAGAATTAGGTGCAGGTGAAGTTGTTGGTGGATACGTTGATGAATATGAGAAGGTAAATGAACCAGTTAAAGTTGGCTATGACCCAGAAAAAATCAATAAATTATTAGGTACTGACATTTCCGAAGAACAAATGGTTGAATACTTCAAAATGATTGAATTTGAAGTAGATGAAGCAAACAAAGAACTTACGATCCCAACATGGAGACAGGACATTCACTGTTTAGCAGACGTAGCGGAAGAAGTTGCTCGTTTTTATGGATATGATAACATTCCAACAACATTACCAAAAGGTAGTGCAAACGGAAGCTTATCCTACAAGTTGAGAATCGAAAATATCGCTAGAAATATGGCAGAACAATTCGGTTTCTCAGAGGCTATGACATACTCCTTCGAGAGTCCTAAGGTATTTGAGAAGTTAAGAATTGAACAAAACGATTCTTTAAGAGATGTGATTGTAATTTCTAACCCACTTGGAGAAGATTACAGTATCATGAGAACGTCAACTTTAAATGGTATGTTAACATCCCTAGCAACCAATTATAATAGAAGAAACAAAGACGTTAGACTTTATGAAATTGCTAACATCTATATTCCAAAGGCATTGCCTTTAACAGAACTTCCAGATGAAAGAACACAGTTCACACTAGGTATGTTTGGTGCTGGTGATTTCTTCGACTTAAAAGGTATCGTAGAAGAGTTCTTAGAAAAAGTAGGATTAAAAGGCTTAGAAACTTATGATCCCGCATCTAAGAAACCATTCCTTCATCCAGGAAGACAGGCAGACATCATTTATGATGGAACTGTAATTGGTTACTTAGGAGAAGTTCATCCAGAAGTTTCTGAAGCTTATGGAATTGGAGAAAGAGTTTATATCGCAAACATCGATATGCCAGAAATCGTTGCTCGTGCAAATTTCGACTTAAAATATAAAGGCATTGCAAAATACCCAGCTGTAACTCGTGATATCAGTATGGTTATGGAAAAATCCATTATGGTAGGTCAGGTTGAAGAAGTAATTCGTAAATGTGGCGGTAAACTGTTAGAAGAATGTAAACTATTCGACGTATACGAAGGAAGCCAGATTAAAGAAGGATTTAAGTCTGTAGCTTATTCCATCAGTTTCCGTGCAAGTGATCGTACACTAGCAGATCAGGATGTGAATACTATTATGGATAAGATCCTTAAAAACCTAGAGAAACTAGGTATTGAATTAAGAAAATAGTGCTAGCTTATACATTGTAGCTAATTAAGAGACTGAAAAAGTTCAATTTTTCAGTCTCTTTTCTCTTTACGAGCAGAAAGCAATCGTTTATAATGGTTAAGTATTTGGTAGAAGAAGTAGGAGAGTTGTCTTGAAAAAAGAATATAAAAGGGCTATAAAGAAATTTTCCTGGATATTATTTATATTATACTTAATTGGCATGGCTTATTTTTTATTCTTTAGTGAGTATTTAAATCGAGGCTATGTAGGGAAAGATTATCGCTATAATATAGTACTATTCAAAGAAGTAAAACGTTCTTTCTGGTGTTATCACGCAGGAATGTACAAATATTTTATACTTAATTTTGTTATGAATATTGTTGCATTTATTCCATTTGGTTTTTTTCTTCCGTTTTTAAGTAAAAATGCAAATCGCAGGAATTTCATTTATATAGTAGGTTCGGCATTAGAGTTTACTTTAATAATTGAGATACTGCAGCTTATATTAAAAGTTGGAACATTTGACGTTGATGATATATTTTTAAATACAGTGGGCGGCATTATAGGTTTTATCCTGTTTGAATGCTCTCAAGTCATTTATAAAAGTTTAAGGAAGGTATTGAGAAAATGATACGATTAAAAAAACGTAAGACTGCGTATACATTTTCGGATAAAACCCATCCAAAAGAAGGGATTCTATCCGTAATAGTGGGTTCCGTACTGTTAATCAGCTTTCTTGTTCTGTTTTTGGTAACGAGTAGGAAACAAGGCGGCTTGTTCATTGGGGTATTAGGATTGGGTATCTTTTTTGGTTCTATTGCAGGAATCTGGTTATCAGTGAAAGCAATGAAAAAGGAAGACATTTTGTATAGGTTCCCAATCATTGGAATCGTCATTAACGGTATTGTGTTATTGATTTCAGTAAGTTTATATTTTATAGGATTAGCAGCCAATATTTCAATTCATTAGTGCCTATTCATCTTTGATGGAGGGCACTTTTTGCATTACTGGAAAGATGTGAGAAAGTCACACTTTTAAGTTTTTTGTAAGGACATAGGAAGTGAAACCATGTTAAGATAAATGAAGATAGGAAGGAGATACATATGGGTTCAGAAACAATATTAGTAGTAGATGACGAAAAAGAAATTGCAGATTTAGTAGAGATTCATCTAGTTAGTGATGGATTTCAAGTTGAGAAGGCATACTCTGCAGCAGAAGGGTTAAGAATACTAGAAAAAAAAGAAGTGAAACTTGTTATTCTGGATATTATGATGCCAGGAATGGATGGAATTGAGATGTGTAAGGAGATTCGAAAGAGTTCCACTGTACCCATTATTTTCTTAAGTGCGAAGTCATCAGATTTGGATAAAATCGTCGGACTAGGAAGTGGAGCAGATGATTATGTCAGCAAACCATTTAACCCGCTGGAGTTAATGGCAAGAGTAAAATCTCAGTTAAGAAGGTATACACAGCTAAATCCTAATACAATGGAAAAGAGCAGCAGTAAAGAAATTCAATTAGAAAACCTTATGATACAAAAAGAAACCCACAGGGTAGTTGCATTTGGCAAAGAAGTTAAATTAACACCCATCGAATTTGATATTCTCTATTTACTAGCATCTAATTTAGGAAGAGTGTTTAGTACAGATGAGATATTCGAAAGAGTCTGGAATGAAAAAATGTATGAAGCAAACAATACAGTAATGGTACATATAAGACGAATACGAGAAAAGACAGAACTAGATTCTAGAAATGCACAGATCATAAAAACTGTTTGGGGAGTGGGATATAAAATTGAACGATAGAAGGAGAAGTTTTCGAGGTGTGCTATTAATCGTTTTATTATTAAGTCTGCTATTTGCAGCATTGACCGAAGGTTCCATCATAGGAGTTTTTTATCTATTGTTTCGATTATCATCTCAGAATATGAAAAATAGCAGTGTTAAACCACCTAAAGATGAGCCTCCAAGTTTTTTTAACAGTTTTGAATATGGAAAGCTGTCTATGAGAGGAGATAATACACCGTATTTTGATGGGTATATAAGAAATTACATAATAGGAATTGTGTTCCTTATCATAATAATAGGTGTGATCTTGTGTATTTTTTATTTTATGTTACTAACAAGAAAATTCTCTCGCTACATAAATGAAATTACATCTGGAATTCAGGAGATATCTATCGGTAATTTTGAACACAAGATACCAGTAGAAACAGGTAGTGAACTAGGTCTGGTTGCAGAAAAAATGAATGAGATGTCTAACAGTATATATACATTTTTGTGTGAAGAGAGGCAGAATGAAGATGTTAAAAATGAGCTAATTACCAGTGTAGCACATGATATTAGGACACCATTAACTTCTATTATTGGATATTTATACTTACTTGTGAATCGAAAAGATTTAGATGCAGAAGTAAAAGAGCGTTATATTCAGATTGCATACGACAAGTCAAAACGGCTTGAACAGCTGACAGAAGATTTGTTCAGCTATACCAAATACAGTACCGACGAAGTAAAGATGCAATGTGAAAAAATTGATTTGGTAAAATTTATGGAGCAGATGGTAGATGAGTTTTATCCTAGTTTTAAAGAAGCAGGGCTTACCTATGACTTTAAATGTGAAATGGATGAAGCCTATATTCTAGCTGATGGAAACACCTTAGCACGTGCTATAGCCAATCTGGTAAGTAATGCAATAAAGTATGGGCGAGATGGCAAATACATTAACATAACATTAAAGCAGGATGGAGATTTTGTATCTGTGTCAGTTCTTAATTATGGTGCCGTTATTCCAAAGGAAAAGTTAAACCATATTTTCGAGAGATTTTATCGTGTTGATAATTCCAGGTCCGAACAGACAGGTGGAAGTGGACTAGGTTTAGCAATTGCCAAAAGTATAATGGAAAAACAAGGTGGAAGTATAGAGGCTCGTAGTGATTTTGAAGGAACAGTGTTTGAAGTGAAACTGAAGCTCTACAACGATGAGGAGGATTTACATGAAAGATAGAAAATGGAGAAGCAGTTTTTACAAAATAATGATCGTATTCTTTTTTATCCTATTTGGTATATCGAGAGCTTTATTTGCGGAAGCCAAGGAAAACAGTTCTATTTCGATGAAAGTATCTGTTAATTTTAATCAGTATGTTCGATTAAACCGAAACGCCAATCTTAATATTCTCATTACCTCTAAAAAGCAGGATTTTACTGGGTACATTCAAGCAATACCACAGACTGACGAACCACAGATGAACAGTATGTATCAAACAGATATAAGTCTTAAAGTGAAAAAGCAGGAAATGGTTAATCTTACAGTTCCTATATACCAAGGTGTAAAAAGTATTGTGCTTCAAGTTATTGACCAAGACGGTAACGTGTTGCTGAAAGAAAAGAAAAAAGTAAAAATAGAGACAGATAGCACTACGTATTATATTGGAATTATCGGAAAAAACGAAAATTATTTACATAATTTAGATACTAAGATTTTTCATTCTTTTACCATGGAATATGATGAAATTCCGGAGCGTTTAGAGGGTTTCGATTCACTAGAAGGCATTCTCATTACGAATAACTTCTTAAGGGAAGACTCTATTTCTGCTTTAAAACTAGTGAAAGAATGGAATCGAAATGGAGGAACCATATTATTAGAAAAAAGTTCGGATGCTCTTCTTCATTATATGGGGGTTAAGAGAAAAGATGCAAAGGCTATAAAAGACAAGCAGGGTCTAGCTATGTACAATGTGTTCCGTAATAAAAAAGGTGTTATAATTGAATGGGTTTATCATAAGAGCATGGAAGTTGCCTTATCTAAAAATAATGAAAAATTAGTAGATTTGTTATATGATCTGAAGGCTCACTTTAGTGATTGTAAAGTAGATCATATTGACAATAATTCATACACAAGTGATACAGGAGAGAATACGTTAATCACTAGTTTGGAAACGATAGAGAAAAAATTTCTTCCTAAACCAGTACGGTATACAATGGTACTTATTGCGTATGCCTGTTTGGTTGGACCTATATTATACCTTATATTAAAACGGTTGAAAAAGAATTTGCATTACTATGTTGGAGTTCTTATAGCATCAGTAGTATTCATTGGAATCTACATCTTAGCAGGACTTAACACTACACTTGACAGCTTCCTTATGCATAACGTCGCAATCTATCAATATGATGATTTTTCAGATACAGTGGATCAGGAAATATTTTTTAGTATTGTATTTCCATGCAAAAAAAGTGCTAAATTTAGTATAAAAAATAAACCTAATCTTTCATTAGTTAATACAAGTACCAATACAAGTGCTTCCTCTTCCAAAATACTAGGTCAAAAGGCATATGATGTGATAATCTCTAAGGAAAAAGATAAAGCCTCGGTTGAAATAAAGAATCCTTTATATATGAAGCCATATGTATTTAAAAGTACAACACAAACAAAAAGTGAACGAAAGATTTGTTCCAATATTGTATATGATGGTGAAAAAGTCAGTGGTTTGGTACAAAATGCGCTTGGTTTTGATTTAGAAGAAGCAGTTTTACTGAGCAACTATCAGATGATTCCTATGGGAGACTTCAAAAATGGAACATATTTCAAAATTCCAGAACAATATAAAAATTTTGGAGATGGAAAAATAGAAGGAACGATTAAAACGCCTTATTTTAGACTTTCAGGACCAGAGTCGAACCAGGATCAAAGCAGATTATATGAATATCAGAAATCAGCTGCAATGCAGTATTGTTTAAGGGAAAAATGTGCTTCTTATAAGAATGAAAGTTATATTATAGGATTTATACATTCAGATTTAAAAGCAAAGGAAACGAATTCTGAACACTCTTGTAAAGATATTAAGATGGTTGTATACCGAATTCGAGGCGTAAAGAAAGTATTTGAGGGGAAACAATTAATCACAGACATATATCCATACGAGGAATTACATGGTGGAACAATTAATTCTACTACTAGGAAAATGGAAGGTTATTATGTAATAATGGATTATTATCTGCCTTCAGAAATGAAAGTAGATGCGATTCTAGTAAATGAAAAATTAAATCAGCAAAATAATTACTCAGGTTCCATCAGTATTTTCAATTATAAGACGGAGGAGTACGAATATATATATTCAAATGGAAATAACGGAGTCGTGGATAAACTGAGAAAGAAACACTATATATCAGGTGATAATAAATTTCGACTCCGCTATGGGTTATCAGTTAAGGAAGAGTATCCTGAGAAAAATAGACTGCCTGTTATTTCAGCAGTGGTGGAGGTGAAATAGTTGTTAGAAGTTGCCAAATTGCAGAAAACATTCGGAGAAAATAGGGCGCTTAATAATTTGAATATGCATGTAGCCTCTGGCGAAATATATGGATTAATTGGACAAAATGGTGCAGGAAAGACCACATTCATGCAAATCTGCATGGGATTACAAAAGCCAGATTCAGGAAGGATATGGCTTTTTGGCAATGACATTTTGCATGATATTAGAACTATAAGGGACTCAGTTGGTTATCTTCCAGATACTTTTGGTATTTATGAAAAAGTGAAAGTATTAGAATATTTGGAGTTTTTTCATGCACTGTATGGAGTACTTAATCCAGCAAAAAAGTACTTAATGGAACTATTAGATTTAGTAAATCTCACAGACAAAGCAGACTGTTATGTAAGTACATTGTCACAAGCAATGAAACAGCAGCTTGGAATTGCGCGATGTCTGGTTCACAATCCAGTTCTTCTAATATTAGATGAACCCTTGTCTGATTTAGATCCAGTAGGCAAGGCGGAAATAATCGAAATTCTTCATCATTTAAAGCAGGAATCAAAAACCATTTTACTATCATCCAATGTTCTTACAGAGCTAGAATACACCTGTACCCAAGTTGGGATTATGAAAAATGGCTCGGTGGAAATTGAGGGGACAATTAAAGATGTCCTTGAAAAAATTAAGGAGTCCAGTCCAATTGTTATGACAGTATTGGGAGATGCCTCATTGGCAGTACCAATATTAAGGAACAGCCAGAATGTCACTAGAGTTTCTATTGCAGATAATACATTTCACATTGGTTTTAAAGGAACAGAAGAACAGGAAGCTGCGCTTCTGCATTCTTTAGTATCAGGAGGGGTTCAAGTTATTACATTCAACCGGGTGAAAGGAAGCCTTGAGAATATGTTTTATGAAATAACCGAGGAGACGGAGAGAAAGAAGGGACCATATGAAAATCAATCCAGTTTACTTGAAAGATTTAAGATTAAACGTTAGAAGTATGAAGTTTGCAATGATAATTTTTACATATAACTTATGTTTAGGACTAATCATTATTTTATTTATGTATGTTAGTATGCATAATGTAACAGGTCAGTTAGTGTTTAATTATGAAAATTGCGAACGCCTTTATTTAATTATTAGTGGAATTGAATTTGGAAGCATTTTCTTTATTGTCCCAGCATTAACAGTTGGAACGGTTGCGGGAGAACGGGAAAAACGAACCTTAGATCTGTTATTAGTTTCGAAATTGAGTCCATTCCATATCATATGTGGTAAGATGTCCTATGCGGTTACTATTATATTTATTCTTATCGTATCCGATTTCCCATTAACTGCTATGGTGGCGGTAACACATAGTATTGAAATGAAAATTCAGTGGCAGCTTCTAATTCTGCTATTAGTAACATCATTGTATATTGCAAGCATCGGTGTATTTTTTTCTACTATAAAAAAGAGTACAATTGCCGCAACATTGTGGACATATGGAGTAATATTACTGATTACAATAGGAACAATCGTGATTTATAACTTAAATGGTTATGTATTGGAAGATATGAAAGTTCATAGTGCCAATGAGTTCAATGTCGTATACTATTCATTCTTATTCAATCCTCTCGCTACTTATGTGTATATGTTTTCTAGTACGAGGCCGGGAACAATTTCCAATTGGATTCCTACCAATATGAAAAATAATTGGGTAGAACTGAGCATTTTCTTTCAACTAGCGATTTCGGTTGTGCTGTTAGGGGTTTCGGCTATCCATCTGGATCCTCGCTCTGTAGACACAAAGCTGACCTTCTGGCATAAAAGCAAAAAAAGAAAGACATTGTAGCGGAATGTCTTTCTTTTATATAAACGGAAGAAGAAATATAATAAATTAAGTATACCACACTTTTTATAAAAAAGATAGTCTAACTAAAATTCTCTTATTTTTTTTGAAATTCTTAACTTATTATATAAGGAGGCATAAGCGATCTCATCCACTTCTAAAATAAAATTTGTAAGAAAATTTTTCTGAACCCCTTTTTTCTTTAGAATATCCACAGCCTTGTTATAAGCAATAGCAGCCTCAGTTTCCGTTTTATAAGTACCTATCTTAAAGTTACCATTAATATGAATAATAGAATCGTAAACAAAACGGCCATTCTGGATTATTTTCTGAACTCCATAATATTTATTAATAATCTCGATATTCTTATATCGAAAATCTGTAGTATCTCCATTAATAAAACGATAATCTCTGTCTAACACTGCAAAATTCTTAATTCCATAGCGAGATAAAATATTAACCTGCATACCGTAGTCAGATACGAATAAGTGTCTGCCTCTTTTGGAAATAGTATGTTTGGAGTAATAGAATAAGTCATCGACATCAAATTTTAAAATTAGTTCAGAAGTTAAATAATATAGGAAATAATTATCTTTCAACAAAATCGGGGTTTTAAAATAGAATCCTGTAGTTTTGAAGTTAAACAGCATAATGCATTTTGAAAAGTTAAGAGTGTGAGGCTGATAATCTTCTATTGAAATAGACTCAGAATAAAGCAGTTCTTTTGCTTCTATATAAGCAAGATGAGCAGCATCTTCCGTGTCAAAACTACCGAGACTGATATGTTTGTTTTGAAAGGTAATAGAAGAACGATAGGAAATGATTCCGTTTTTCTTCTTATTAATATATACTCCAGCCTTTAGCGGCATAAATGCACCTCCTATTGCAAGATGTTCTTATATTATAGCACAGATTATCAGGATAGTGTTGCATAAAATATTACAAAAATATTTCGTGCGATTTCCAAGAACTTTCAAGGCGAAAAATGATTTCTTTGAATAATCTACGGAAAACCGCATAAAATATGTAATAAATATTTAACAAATTGGTAATATTTTAATGGGAGCAATTACTAAGAATTGTTTCATTATAAATTTAAAATTTGTTTAATATTCCGTATAGAGATACAAAAAAAGTAAATGCAAAAGTAGTATTAACTAAATTAATTTAAACTATATTGACAGAAAAAGGAATTTTGCTTTAAAATGCTTAACAAGTCACGTAAGAGCAAACAAAATATTCCAATTTTAAAAGAAATGAGGAGTTATCAATGAAAAATAGAAAGCTGCTTATGCAGGTAAAAGCATATACAAATAATCTGCTTTTTAGCGGATGTAAGTGGAGTATGTTAATTACAGCATATGCATTGATCGCAATCATCATTGTAATGAGTTCTGAATCTTATTTTTCAGAGGGGGTATATGCTGCAGAGATTGCATATTCCACTGAGGCATATGATTTTTTAGGTCAGAATGATGTTTTGTGTATGGGGAAGGCAGTAAAGGAATCTGATGATATAGAAATGACAGATACGGAGACATCCGCATTAAGTTCCAAAGCATTCGAAGAGAATTATGCAAAAACAGTAGAATGTGGACTCAATACCAGTAACCAAGTAAATGTTAACATTATGGATTCTATCGCCAATGACCGCACTGTAACATTGGTTCATAAAGAAAAACGTAATACTAAGAAAAATAAGGACTCCAAAGAGTCCGTTCAGGCATTTAAAAATGGAGATAATGCAAAGATAGAATTGTCTGCAACAGAAAAGAATATCTTGATGCGTATCGTAGAAGCAGAAGCTACAGGAGAAGATATTACAGGTAAAATGTTAGTAGCCAATGTGGTACTTAACCGTGTCAATAATTCTAGTTTTCCTGACACCGTAGAGGGAGTGGTATTCCAGAAAAATGGTTCTGTCTATCAGTTTTCACCGATAAAGGATGGGCGATATTATAAAGTGGAAATTAGCGACGAAACGAAAAAAGCAGTAAAGAGAGTGCTCAATGGTGAAGATAAATCAGAAGGTGCATTGTATTTTATGTCTCGCAGCATGGCAAAAGCATCAAGTGTGACTTGGTTTGATCGCTCTCTTACAAGAGTATTTAAACATGGTACTCATGAGTTTTATAAGTAAATGTTTATTGATACTAATATTGATTCGTGTTATAATTATCGCAAATTAGCGTGTTCAGACATTTGGACATAATCTTAAGAAAAGGATGAGATAAAATGAATGTATTATATAAAAGTACACGAAGCAATAGTGAACCTGTAACAGCTTCCCAAGCGATCCTAAAAGGATTGGCAGATGATGGTGGCTTGTTTGTACCTGAATCGATTCCTGCTTTGACAACATCTTTGGAAGAGTTATCAAAAATGAGCTACCAGGAAGTTGCTTACGAAGTAATGAAATTATTCTTTACAGATTTTACAGAAGAAGAATTAAAAAATTGTATCGCGAAGGCGTATGATAAAAAATTCGATACAACGGAAATTGCACCTTTAGTAAAAGCAGATGGCGCCTATTACTTGGAATTATTCCATGGTTCTACAATTGCTTTTAAAGATATGGCATTATCCATTCTTCCTCATCTATTGACTACGGCTGCAAAGAAAAATAACGTGAAGAATGATATTGTAATTTTAACTGCAACATCTGGTGATACAGGTAAGGCTGCTCTAGCTGGTTTTCAGGATGTTGAAGGAACAAAGATAATCGTGTTCTATCCAAAGAACGGTGTAAGTCCAATTCAGGAAAAACAGATGGTAACACAAAAAGGTGCGAATACATATGTAGTTGGTATAAAAGGTAACTTTGATGATGCACAAAGTGGCGTAAAGGCAATGTTCAATGATAAAGAATTAGCTGACAAGATGGATCAGAAAGGATATCAGTTCTCATCTGCCAATTCCATTAACATTGGCAGGCTTGTTCCGCAGGTTGTATACTACGTATACGCTTATGCAAAGTTATTAGCCAATGGAGAGCTAGCAGAGGGAGAAAAAATTAACATCGTAGTTCCAACAGGTAACTTTGGTAACATCTTAGCTGCTTTCTTCGCTAAGAACATGGGGCTTCCAGTGAACAAATTAATCTGTGCATCAAATGAAAACAAAGTACTATTTGATTTCTTTGAAACAGGAAAATATAATCGTAACAGAGATTTTATCTTAACATCCTCTCCTTCCATGGATATTTTGATTTCCAGCAATCTGGAACGTCTTATTTATAGAATTACTGGTAATGATGCAGCAGCTTGTAAAGAACTTATGGATGCATTATCAAGTAAAGGTGAATACTCTATTACAGATGATATGAAAAAACAGCTTGTTGATTTTGTTGGTGGATATGCAAGTGAAGACAATACTCAGGAAGCAATTAAGTCCTTATATGACAAGACTGGCTATGTAATCGATACCCATACTGCAGTAGCTTCTTATGTATGCCACAAGTACAAAGAAGATACAAAAGATGAAACAAAAACATTAATCGCTTCTACAGCAAGCCCATACAAATTCACTAGAAGCGTAATGAATGCAATTGACAGTAAGTTTGATTCTATGTCTGATTTTGAACTGGTAGATAAGTTAAGTGAAATAAGTAAGACTGCTGTTCCAAATGCAATCGAAGAAATTCGTACAGCTCCTGTACTTCATGATACCGTTTGTGATAAGACGGAAATGAAAGATACAGTTGAAAAAATATTAGCGTTATAATATAACGTTAAATTGAACATCTTATTAAATAAGAAGAGATTGAGAAAGCTCCTTAAGCAGTTAAGGGGCTTTTTTTAACTTAACTTATAGGAAAGTCCTCTGCAAGTCCTTTCTTATAAGTTAAAAAAGCCCCTAAAAAACAGGGCTGGATGCAAACGAGCGGGTGTCGCTTAAAGTAGCCTGAAAACGCGAGGGTGTGAGGAATTCACACTTTGTTCCGTTAATAAAATTTTTTGCGAGTTCTTTCTTATTAAGATTAACATCTTAATGTAAAAAAAGCTGATTGTGACAAAACCGTGACATAATTTTGCCATAAACTAAGTGCATTATATAACCATATTAAAGATAACAACTACAAGTTAAGAATTGTAGAAGTTATTAGGCATAGGGAAAAATTCCATTAACATTATATAAGCTAGTAAAACTATCCATACTATGAAAGAATTGGGTAAAAATGCTTGACCTTTAGTATGATAGTTGCTATAATCAACTTGTTATTGGAAAGCTTATAGTTCTATGCCCAAACATAAGCAAGATAAAGACTAATCTATTAAATGTTACATAAGAAGCTTATGGAAAGTAAGAAGTATAATGTTAACCAAATTTATTAAGGAGGAAGAAAGAATATGAAAAATTTCGCAAAGAAATTAGCTCTTTTCCTTGCTTTCGCAATGGTAGTGACTATGGTTCATCCATTCTCAGTAAGCGCAGCAAGCAAGATTACATTAAAGAGCGGAGCAGCAGCACCTAGCACAATTTATGCAGGTCATACTTACAATTTAAAAGTTAAAGGAACAGCAGTTAAGTTCTATACCAGCAACAAAAAGATAGCAACAATCGGTGCTACAACTGGTAAAATGAAAGCAGTTGCACCAGGTTCTGTAAAAATTACAGCTAAGAACAAAAAAACTGGTAAAGCAGTTGCAAGCAAAACTTTCAAAGTTTTACAGAGAGCAAAATCAGTAGCAGTTGATTCTGAATTATTCTTAGGAGCTGTTGGTGATACAGCTAAACTTACAGCTACTTTAACACCAGCAACATCAACAGACGTTGTTAGATTCACAACAAGTGATAAAACAATTGCAACTGTTGGCTTAACAAGTGGTAAAGTAACAGCTAAAGCTGAAGGTACAACAACAATTAATGTGTACGCTAAAGCTACTAAAGCAACATCTAACAGCAACAAATATAACAAAGTTGCTACAGTTAAAGTTTATGTTGGACCTTACATGGATTCCGCAAAACAAACTACTGTAACAGATGTTGAAGTTGCATTCAAAACTGATGTAAAAGAAGTGAAAGCAACTGACTTTGTTATCACAAACGATACTACAAAAGCAGTATTCCCTGTTAAAGCTGCAACAATCAGCAAAACAGATGCTAAAGTAGTTACACTTTCTACATATGCAGAATTAAAAGATGCAGCAACATACACAGTAACATATGGTAAAACATCTGCTCAATTTACAGCAACAGATGGTAAGGTTGCAAGCATTGCAATTGAACCAACAGTAGTTACTGTTCAAAATGAAACAAAACTTTATGTTGTAGCTAAAGATGCTAACGGCATTCAAGTTGGTAAATATGATAAAGCAAAAGCAGATTTCCCAAGCAACCTTGAATTCACTGTTGAAACTAGTGATGGTTATGTAACAGGTGAAAATGCTTTATACTTAAATAGCAAAACAAGTACAGCTAAAGCAAAAGCAATCTATCACACATACAAATATGAAACAGTTGATGGCGTTCAGACAGAAGTAGGTAAGATTGAAACAGGTGATGTTACAATCACAGCTACAGATGCAGCAGCAATCTCTAACTATCAGTACACAATCGCTAAGACTGCACCAGCTTGGACTAGCAGCTCATTCAAAGCTAAAACAGATATCTGTGTTGGAGATAACGATGAGAAAGTATTCTTCAATTTTGCAGATGCAGCAAAGAATGAAGTAAGTGATTATACAAAATATGAAATTTCTTCAACAAACGAAGATGTATTATTAGTAACAGCTTCTGATTTAGCTAATAAAAATGTAAGCATTGCACCTATCAAAGCAGGTACAGTTTATCTTACAGTAAAAAATGCTAGCACAAAGGCAGTTATCACAACTTTAGCTATTACTGTTAAAGAAGAAGCAAAAGCAGCTAACTTAGTACTTGATAAAACAAATGTTTCTGTATCTAAAGAAGCAGATGCAGCAGATGTTGTAAATGTTGGATATAAAGTAGTTGACCAGTATAACAATAATATGAATGTAACACTTACTACAGATGATATTACAGTAAAATCTTGTCCAAATGGTGCAGATGCTGTAGCTGCAAAAGGATATGTTACTATTAAAGATGCAAATATCGTTGTTAATGCAGCAGGAGCAACTAAAGGTACTTATGTATATGAAGTAAAATACAATAATAAATTTACTAAGTACTTAACAGTTAATGTAAAAGAAGCAGTAGGTGCTGAAGGATTTGATTTACTTCTTTCAGAAACATCTAAAGATGCAGTTGTAAAGACAGAAGCAGATAGAGATAAGTTTATAACAATTAAACCTGTTATGACAAAAGGTGGAGTTGCTTGTAAAGCATTAGTAGCTGATGCAAACGAACTTACAGGTGTTTCTACAAAATATGAAAATGTAAAAGTTGCTATTAAAGTTTTAAATAGCAAAGGTGAAGAAGTAAAAGATGTTATTGGTGTTAAGGACAATAACGTTATAGCATTTAATGTAACAGTAAGCGGTAAAGCAATTGCAGCTGGTACTTATACAGTTTCTTGTGAGTTTACAGCTAAAACAGTGGCTACAGCTACTGTCCCTAGCAAAAATGTAACATTTAAGAAATCTACAGCTGTTACTATTACAAATACTCAATTACCAGTATCATTTGAACGTGTAGAAAAAACAGTAGCAGCAACTGTAGCAACAGAAGCTAATAATGCTAAAGTTTTAACAGCTGAATCTGCAAAGGCTATCGTTAATGGTTGCTATACATTCACATATGATAATACAAAATATGGTAAAAACGGTACAGAAGTTGATGTTGTAGCAAATACATGCTCATATGTATCTAGTACTTATGTAGCATTCAAGACTGTTACAATTGAAATCACTGTAGCAAATGGTGTAAAGGCTCAAATCACAGTTGATTTAGCAGGTGCTAACACAGTAAATGTTACTGCACCAGCAAGTGCAGCACCAGCAGCAACAAGTGCAGCACCAACAACAAGTGAAGCACCAGCAGCAACA
>CALFNR010000184.1:0-48367 GCA_937903005.1 uncultured Lachnoclostridium sp.
GAGGTTCTTAGTAAATACCCTGACATTCGAGATGATATCAAACTGCATACCAAGGTTGAAAATGAACGCTATGTTGTTGCATATACTCGTATTTTAACAGACTATGAAGGTTTTCATAATCTTCTTGGAAGTTATGAAATCTATGATGGACGGGTTGATTTTCCTTTCTTTCGAGACACTATTATGAAACGATACGAACATTTTTCTTCATATGGTAATCTATTTGAGTGTTCCTTTTTTCAGAACTCACTCGAATGCATGATGTTGTTTTATGAAATGTCTGATGATGATATCGTAAAATTTTATAAACAGGCTTATGAATTGCTAAAAGATAAGAATTTCAGAATGATATATATTGATTCAAATGATATTTCCGGAAATATTGCACAGATCCGTAAAGAAAGAGTAGATACGAACGGAAATGAAATCTGGTTTTCTCTTATGATGGATTATTTAACGAAATCACCTTATGGGAAACATCATGGATATCAAGATGGCAATGATTTGATTAATCATCTGGAACATCGAAGAAACATTGAACTTCGGGTGATTGATGAGGTACTTAAAAAAAAGTGCTTGGTGGTGAAATCAAAGGATTATGTATTGACAGATGTGGTGGAATGGGTGTAGAAGCACATCAACCGTTCTTTGATAATATAAGTCACAAAAGCACCTTGCCCAAACAAGGTGCTTTCCTATCAAACTCAATATTCCTTACTGTATAAACATCGCATCCCCAAAACTAAAGAATCGATATTTCATCTCCACAGCTTCCTTATACGCATCCATAATATGCTCTTTTCCAGCCAGCGCAGAAACCAGCATTAACAATGTTGATTCTGGTAAATGGAAATTCGTAATCAGACAGTCTAGCACTTTAAATTTATAACCCGGATAAATAAAAATATCCGTATCTCCACTGCCTGCTCGTACAACACCATTTTCATCCGCTGCAGATTCAATGGTACGACAGCTTGTTGTTCCAACGCAGATTACTCTTCTGCCTTCACGTTTCGCAGCATTAATCTTCTCTGCTTCCTCAGGCAATACCTGATAGAATTCAGAATGCATATGATGTTGTGTAACGTCATCTACTTTCACAGGACGGAATGTTCCAAGACCTACATGCAAGGTAACACTTGCAACAATGACACCCATTTCCTTAAGTTCTTCTAATAAATCCTTTGTAAAATGAAGTCCCGCTGTAGGTGCTGCTGCAGATCCTTCATATTTGGCATACACCGTCTGATAACGGTTCTTATCCTGTAACTGATGATGAATGTATGGAGGAAGTGGCATTTGACCGAGCTTATCTAAGATTTCCTCAAAGATACCCTCATAATAAAATTTGATATGACGGTTTCCATCTTCAATTACTTCTGTAATTTCACCAACTAATAAACCTCCACCAAATACAATACGAGTACCTGGTTTTGCTTTTTTACCTGGTTTTACAAGAGTCTCCCATACGTCACCTTCTAAACGCTTTAACAGTAGCAATTCAATCTTGGCACCAGTGCCTTCTTTCTCACCAATTAAACGAGCTGGAATAACTTTCGTGTTGTTTAGTACCAGACAGTCACCTGGCTTTAAGTAATCCTTTATATCCTTGAATACCTTGTGCGTTATACTTCCGGTTTCTTTATTCAAAACTAAGAGTCTGGAACTGGAACGGTCCTCAAGTGGGTCCTGCGCAATCAGCTCTTCTGGTAAATCAAAATAAAAATCTGATGTTTTCATAGCTTTCACTCCAATAAAATTTTGTCCACTTCCTATTATACATACTTTTTTTAAAAACCCTAGTGTTTTTTTCTGAAAAATAGTAAAATATAATGAAAAGGAGGTTAATCTATGGCGTTTACGACTTTTGCAGCAATTGATGTAGGTTCCAATGAATTGTCTTTAAAAATATTTCAGATATCCAAGAAAAACGGCATTGAAGAAGTGGAGCATGTCCGTCATGCTACCTTACTTGGTTCGGATTCCTACAAATATAAAAAAATCCGTAATGAACTTGTGAACGATACCTGCGAAGTACTCATCCAGTTTTCTGAAAAGATGAAAGAATATGGAGTAACTGACTACACTGCTTACGCTACAAGTGCAATACGCGAGGCTTCCAATAGTATATTAATTCTTGACCAGATTAAACTGCGCTCTGGTATAAAAGTAAAAATTCTTAGTAATTCTGAGCAGCGTTTTTTATGTTATAAAGCAATTGCCTTAAAAGTGAAAGCATTTCAAAAAATTATTGAGAAAGGGACTGCCATCGTGGATGTAGGTTCTGGAAGCATTCAGATTTCCCTATTCCAGCATGGCTATCTGACACAAACACAAAACATTATGCTAGGTTCCCTGCGCATACGTGAACTTCTAAGTTCCTTGGAGAATAAAACTGATAATTACCACCAGTTAATTAGCGAATATATCGATAATGAAATGATTACCTTCTCAGAATTATTTCTAAATGAACAAAAGATTGAACATATCATTGCAACAGGAGATCAGTTAAATCTATTTATGAATATCATGCAAAAAAATCCCGGCTGTGAACCTGTTAGTGTGAAGGAGCTGAATACCTTTTTCAAAACCTTGTTAGAAAAACCATTGAATGAACTTTCAGAGCATACTCTGGCTCCAAGGGAGCAGGTTTCCCTGCTGATTCCTACTGCCATGATGTATCATAAAATATTCGAACATTCTGGTGCCAAACAGATTTATTTCACAGATATCACCTTATGCGATGGCATTGCTGCAGAATATGCGGAAAGAAAAGAAAAAATCCAGTCAGAACACGACTTTAACAATGATATCATTCGTTCTGCTTCTTACATTGCAGCTAGATATCATTGTAATCCTGCCCACAATGCAAATGTATCTTATCTTGCATTAAGTATTTTCGATAGCATTCGAAAACTTCACGGGTTAGGAAAACGGGAGCGGCTTCTCTTAGAAATTGCAGTTATCTTGCATAGCTGTGGAGATTTTATTGATTTGAGTCACTCCAGAGAAAATTCATATAATATTATTATGTCAACTGAAATTATAGGCCTTTCCCATCAAGAACGTGAAATGGTAGCCCAGTTAGTACGATGTACACCAGAAACGTTTCCGAAGTTTTCCCTTGACATGGATGGAACCAAGAAAGATGTGTATATTAAACTATCCAAGCTTTTCGCTATCTTTTCCATTGCCAACGCACTGGACAAAAGCCACAAACAGAAATTTTCAGATGTTAAAATTTCCTTAAAACAGAATATATTAATGATTACCACAAATACTGTAGAAGATATCACGTTGGAATATGGATTATTTGATGATAAAGCAAACTTCTTTGAAGAAGTCTATGGAATCAAACCTTGTATCAAACAGAAAAGGAGATTTACGTAATGGAACATACCAACAAACACAGTCTCTCTGAGCCTGTCAATTGTAATTACAAAAAACCGGAATATTTCATTAATCGAGAACTCAGCTGGCTTGAATTTAACGTACGAATTCTTAAGGAGGCAAAGGACAAAACCAATCCGTTGCTGGAACGACTGAAATTCTTAAGTATTACTGCCTCGAATTTAGATGAATTCTTTATGATACGTGTTGCATCGTTGATGGATATGGTTCATGCCGGTTACGCCAAGAAAGATATTGCTGGTATGACAGCTGAGCAGCAGTTAGAACAAATATCAGCTGCAACACACAATCTGGTAGAACTACAGTATGCTACATACAATCGTAGTTTCATGCCTCAGTTAAAACAAAAAGGAATTAAGCTTATTAATGCCTATGAAGACCTAAGTAGCGAACAAAGCAAATATGTAGATTCCTATTTTCGCAAAGAAGTTTATCCAGTACTTACCCCGATGGCTGTGGATTCATCCAGACCATTTCCTCTACTTCGCAATAAAACTTTAAATATAGGAGCGCTTATACATGATAAAAAAAGTGAAATTGACTGTGATTTTGCCACTGTGCAAGTGCCTGATGTTCTTCCTCGTCTCGTGGAAATTCCTTCAGGTAAGGGAGAAGCTAGAACATTTATCCTCATGGAACAAATCATTGAAAAAAATATTAACAAGCTTTTCTTAAATTATGAAGTTATCTCAGCTTTTCCTTACCGTATTATGAGAAATGCTGATTTAGATATTGATGAAGATGAAGCTGCTGATTTGCTTATGGAAATTGAAAAGCAGCTGAAGCGCAGGCAATGGGGTGAAGTGATTCGTCTAGAAGTGGAAGATGGTATAGATAAACGCCTGTTAAAGATACTAAAACATGAACTACAAGTGAAAGATGATAATGTGTATAAAATAAAAGGACCGCTGGATTTAACTTTTTTAATGAAAGTTTATGGTCTGGATGGATTTGATGAATTAAAAACTCCAAAATATATTCCTCAGCCAGTACCTGGACTTAACTTAGAGACAAATCTCTTTGATCAAATTCGAAAGCAAGATTATCTCCTTCATCATCCATATCAGACCTTTGATTCGGTTGTGCAGTTTGTACGACAAGCAGCAAAAGACCCGCAGGTTCTTGCAATTAAACAGACCTTATATCGTGTCAGCAGCAACTCTCCAATCATTGCATCCCTAGCACAAGCAGCTGAAAACGGAAAACAAGTTACTGTGCTAGTGGAATTAAAGGCAAGATTCGACGAAGAGAATAATATTATCTGGGCTAGAAAGCTTGAAAAAGCAGGCTGTCACGTTATCTACGGTTTAGTAGGATTAAAGACTCATAGTAAAATAACTTTAGTCGTTCGACGTGAAGATGATGGAATTCGTAGATATGTACACCTTGGAACTGGCAACTATAATGATTCTACCGCCAAATTGTACACAGACCTTGGCTTATTAACTGCTTCAAAACCAATTGGCGAAGATGCCACAGCCGTCTTTAATATGCTGTCTGGATACTCAGAACCGTTATTCTGGAATAAATTGTCCCTTGCTCCCCTTTGGTTACGTGATAAATTTCTTTCTTTGATTCGACGAGAATCTGCTAACGCAAAGGAAGGGAAAAAGGCACATATTATTGCTAAAATGAATTCCTTATGTGATCAGAAAATCATTACTGCTCTGTACGAAGCATCTAATGCAGGGGTAAAGATTGAGTTAATTGTACGTGGAATCTGCTGCCTACGACCTGGAATTGCTAGTGTCAGTGATAACATTACGGTTCGATCCATTGTAGGAAATTTTCTGGAACACGCAAGAATCTTTTATTTTTATAACGATGGTTTTGAGGAAGTCTATATGGGAAGTGCTGACTGGATGCCACGTAACTTGGATAAGAGAGTGGAAATTCTGTTTCCTGTAGAACAGGAAGAACTGAAAATGGAAGCACTCAATATTTTGAAAACACAGCTTGCAGATACTTTGAAATCCCATATTCTTAAAAGTGACGGAAGTTATGAAAAAGTAGACCGCCGGGGCAAAGAGTTACTATGTGCGCAGGATTATTTTTGTAAAAAGGCAATTAAAGAAGCCAAACGGGAAAAGAAGGAAAAGTGTGGGAAGCTTAATACATTTGTACCTCTTATGAAATGGGAAGATGCTTAAACGATGGATAGCCTGAAGAAATGGGGATATGTTTGCTCATATCCCCATTTAATAATCACTCTTTCTAGGAAAAAGATATACGTTTCATGTTTCACCTCAATATATCAAACAATGTTAATCTTTGTGTTTCTATTTGCATAAATATATCCACCTATAAATTCGGATTTGTCTATTATCTAATCATCTTCTCTTCTAACACAATCATCCAACAACGCCCCTTTCCAAACTTCTCCCTACACAATACTTTTAGCATTCCTATAAACATTTCCATCTTCTTTCGCTCACTATCCTCTAGTTCCACTTTTCCGAAACGCATCTTCAGATAGAAGTCTACAACCTCTTCAAACTGTTCGTGCTTCCAAAGCTCCATATCTCTCATTTTATCCTGTACCCTGTCCCGGAATTCAATCAATGTTTCCCCATACTCTATACGAAATCCTAACTTTTTTAAATAAAACAAAATCCTCTTAAATCGCCAGACACATTGTTCATTTCTCGTCCGTTTTTTTCTTTGATTCCAAACACACATTCCAAAGATAACTAAGATAGCCAATACAAAACACATAAATCCTAACAATACTCTATAGGTAACGTCACTCCTTAACGCTTTAGCCTTGATCTCCACTGGCTCACTAGATACCTCCGGCATAAGAGATGTCTCAATTGGATTCTTTTCATAATAATTCCTTCCATTTGTCTTCTTCCAAGTTCCAACTTTATCCCCATACCCAGGCGTTGCCTCAAAACGTATCCAGCCAAAGCCTTCAAAATAAGCCTCACACCAAGCATGCAAGCTATTTCCATCGAGTAGAGAATATCCCTTCTTCTTTTTACAGTCTTTTGATACAATCACTCCTTCTACATATCTTGTCGGTATTCCTACACAGCGTCCCATAACAGCCGCTGATGTTGCAAAATAAGTACAGTACCCTCTTTTGGTTCGATATAGAAAATCCTCCACAAAATCCTGTCTTTTTGAAACTTCCTCCACATCTTTCGAATAAGTATATTGACGTAGATAAGAACAGATAGCAGCCATTTTGTCATAAGAATTGGTTTCTTTGAACGTAACCTGATTGGCTAACTCTCTCACCCTATTTGGCAAATCATCCGGCAATTGTAAGTCCACATCCTTTATATCATCTGCTCGCATTCTTAATAATGTATTCTCATGGGAAAAAGAATCAAGCGTTCTAAGATACCCTTTCACATATTCACTATTTAAATTGACATCTTTGTAGTATGCCCTATACTCATACCCTCGTTTTCTCATCTTAGCAAATGCGAGATTAGCTGACTTTTTCTCTATCTTCAAACTTTGATTAATGCAAGAAAATGAACTAAGATATTCGGGATAAAAAATTGTCTTCGTTCTTAGTCTTCCATATTGAATTTCCACCTGTCTTTCGTGAAAAACAAACTCATCCTTAATCTTAGCCCACTGTTGGGATTGGCAAGCAGATTCAATTTCCTTTCGAGCTAGTTCCTGCTCATCCAATGCTTCTTCTTTCTTGCACTTGCTCCATCCACTCCCTGTATAAGTATCATATACACTACCGTTAAGATATATTGTATGTTCTCCACTTCGCATGCCCTTTGTCTTTAATAAAATTCGCTCTGTAGTGTCTACAGCACCACCAAGCTTACTTTCTCCGTCAGACCTGTCATACAACTGATAAGAGAAATAATCCCCATTATCATTCCATGAATCTCTTATATTTTCAACCATTTCACGTACATTTTCATAAACCCTGGATGCAGGATCCGTAACAAAACTCCAGTCAAAGGGATGCTCCTTAACAGGAATATCCAATACAATAACAAAGAACAGAATAAACACCGGAAGCAATCCCGTCGTCCTCTTCGTATCTAAAGGACTCTTATAATACGTAATATGAATCAATTCTGAACATGAAACCAAAAAGCAAAATAAAATAAGAAATACGAAAACTGGAGAAACGGGTACCAAACATAGTCTTAATACAATAAAAGCAATAAGAAATCCTGAAGAAAGGATACATTTCGCATAGGTACATTTCATAACCATCGAAAGCACCACTGTCTGAATTAGAAATACAATACAAAGCCCAATGAAACCATTACCTATATGTTTATCCTGCACACCTAAAACAACTAGAATACTTGCAAGAAACATCAGTACGCCAATCAGCACATTCCATTGCTTTTTCTCATAGGAAAGAACACCGGCCATGGAAAACGTACACACCAGCAAAATTGTCCAATAAGAGACTGTAATCCCTCCCCATTTTATTTCCTGAATTGACAACAATATTGCAAATAAGAGAGAAATCCCCTTTTCATATAACAGTTTCATAGCAGCTCCCCTCCTCCAATATTTTTTTCACATCTCCATCGCTAGGTATAAACAGTACCAAAGCATGAATCATGCTTCCATCCCATTCCTCTGGCTCTTCTCCCATGACTAGTACGATTATTTTCTGTTTTCGCTCCTCAAAACTGCTTATACACTTTAGTAAGCTATCCCCTATCTGTAATACCACAAGAACAACGATTTGATTTTCTTCTGGAATACATTCTTCTAACAGTGCATCCGCCGATAATTTTCCACGAAAACAAAGCTGTGCTGTTTCTTGATACATGCTATCATAAGCCGCAAGGTCCCTTATCTCATGAAGGCAAATCTCACCTTCTTCATAAACCATACTGCATCTTGTATTATGATTTACACAGTAATAAGCAATTGCAAGTACACATTCTAAAAGCTTATCTTCCACTGCTAACCTTTCCATTTCTTTCGGAGGCAGCATTTCCATATAAATAATGACTCCCTGTTTGACTATGTTCATATTTTTTCGTGTAAACAATTCTTTATATTTAGCTGAAGCTTTCCAGTCAATCATACGTTTTTCATCACCTGGCAGATAAGGCCGAATTTCCACATCTGGTTCTTGCTTCTTGATTTCAAAGAGGCCATTTCCCTGCTTATCATCACAGTCTTCCTCTAGGAAAAAACATTTGTCCAAAGAAATTGTTTTGGGCAAAACCGTCACATTATAAGGTTCTTTTATGGGGTATGTAATAGAAAATAAATGCATAAAATCTGTCACCTGTACACTCTTTACACCAATGGCATAATTGCCACGATACCTGCATAAAACAGATGTCTTATATTCTTTCTTCTCACCAGGAAGCAGATAACTCTCCCGAAATGGCTCTACATCTAAAACTCTAGAATTATCCTCGTAGAAATTGAGTTTAATATGTTCATACATTATATAGTCCTCATTTCCAACTTGAATCGTATAATCTGCTATTTCTTCCTTCACTAAGGTATTATGTTCCACCTCCTGATATATCTTAAATCTAGCATATACATAAGCTGTATAAATCAGACACAGCACAGGAACCAAAAGCGAACACTGAAAGAAACGATATGGGATGGTTCCTCCATAAAATGTTACAAAGAAACCTGATAGCAGAATACATAGAATTACCCCTATTCTTACCTCTTTCATAAACTCTTCTCCTTACTCTATAAAAGCGGAATCTTTGTTTCATTCTTAATGCTCATTATAATTGCTTCTGCTGACTGTTTCTTTATTTTAGCACTGGAAGATAACATAATACGATGGGCTAAAACAGGAACCAGAATGGATACAATATCTTCTGGAATCACATAATCTCTGCCTTTCATATATGCCATTGCAAGAGAAGCGCGAACTGCTGCTAATGTTCCTCTTGGACTGACACCTAGTGCAATGGAATCGTGATTTCTTGTTTTTTCTACAATATCAAGGAGATATTGTACCAGGTCTTCGTGAATTCTAATTTCTGTAACTTCTTTCTGCATAGCAAGGATATCTTCACTAGATATTACCTTTTGTATTTTGCCCCAAGCAATTCCCTTCACCATTTTATTTACCATAAGCACCTCAGACTCCCTATTCGGATACCCCAAGGTAATTCGACAGAAAAAGCGATCCAGCTGTGCCTCTGGCAAACGATAGGTTCCTAGAAAATCAACAGGGTTCTGTGTTGCTATAACAAAAAAAGGCTTTAACAATGGATATGTGACACCATCCACTGTTATCTGCCCTTCTTCCATCGCTTCTAATAAAGCTGCCTGTGTTTTTGGTGAAGTACGATTTAGCTCATCGCCTAAGAGAACCTGATTCATCACAGGTCCCTTCTGAAATGTAAAACTTTCCGTCTTTGGATTGTACATAGAGTAACCCAAAACATCGACAGGCAACGTATCTGGTGTAAACTGAATACGTCCAAAGCTGCACCCTGTAAGCTTCGCAACTGCCTTTGCCAGCGTAGTTTTTCCCACTCCAGGTACATCCTCTAACAAAATATGCCCCCCTGCAAGCAAGGAAACGCAGACCAGTTCCATCTGCTTTTCCTTTCCTACAACGATCTGATTTAAAGCCCCCAATAAGTCATTCATTTTTCCCTTCTCCATATACTCTCCTTCCTAACGAAACCAATCTTACTCGCTGCGAACTCCATATTTGCCCGCAAGATAGTTAATAAACTGCTGTGCAGTACGTCCAGACATACCGCCATGGCTTAGTTCCCATTTATTTGCTTCTGCACAGATTTCCTGTTCTGTAAGCGTAATATCTGGGTATCGTTTTGCAAGACTTGTTACAATGTTGAAGTACTCCTTCTGATTTGGTTTTGAGTAAGAAATTGTAACACCAAAACGATTTACCAATGACAGCTTTTCTTGCATTGTCTCGGAACGATGTAATTCTTCATTGCCTGTACCATCGTTTCTGTCTCCCCAAGTTTCTCGAATCAGATGTCTACGGTTGGATGTAGCATAAATCAGTACATTGTCTGGCTTTGTCTCTAAACCACCTTCAATAATCGCTTTCAAATACTTATATTCGATTTCAAATTCCTCGAAAGATAAATCATCCATATAAATAATAAAGCGGTAATTTCTATCTTTAATCTGCTCAATGACAGTGGATAAGTCCTGGAACTGATGTTTATAGATTTCTATCATACGAAGCCCCTGATCATAGAACTCATTTAAGATAGCCTTAATTGAAGTAGATTTACCAGTACCACTATCCCCTGTTAACAATACGTTATTGGCTTTTTTACCTTCTACAAATGCCTTTGTATTGTCAAGCAGCTTCTGTTTTTGAATTTCATAACCAATTAAATCATCTAACTTCACCATATCCGTATTCAAAATTGGAGATAATACCACTTCTTCTCCCTTTTTCTTAATTCGGAATGCTTTATTCAGACCAAACTTTCCAACACCATAATTACGATAGAAATCTGTCACATATGTAAGAAAATCTTCGGCGTCCTTTGCTGCTTCCAGCTGTCTGCTCAGAGCACGCACCTTGTCACTTACGCTCTTATTATAGCTTCTTTCCTTTTTGGTAATTGCCTGATAATTGGTTACTGTTGAAAAACAATGAATTCCAAGTGTCTGTTCCATATCAGAGAAATCATACAAAAATAATGTACGGATATTCTCTAAATCGCTAATTGCGAATGTCAAAACAGAGCCTTCTCGTTTTCCGTATTTTTCACACACAATGCTGAATGGATTTTCATCGGTTGCTAATAAATATGCAATATAATTATGCCATAAATTTGTATCAAATCCATATCTTGTTGCTACATCTAACAAACGATTCATCTGCTCATAAATTCTAGCAACCAAATCCTTTTTATTGTAATCACCGTCTTCATAAGCTTTACAAATCTTTGCTAATTCATGTAGTATACCTTCCTTATCGAAATTACGGTAAATGATTAATTGATTCACTTCTTTATACATAATAAGACCTCTCTTTTGCATTAATATTCTTCTTAAGTCTTAACTATACTCCGCTATATAGGGAAATGCAACTATTTGACCAAAAAACCCCCAGATAAACTTATGCCTTTATCTGAGGGTTGTGGAACTCACACTTTGTTCTCTATATTACATTCTTTCAGGTGCTTCTAAACCTAATAAATCAATACACTGATTTAAGATCGCTTCTGTTAAAGAAATTAATGTAATCCATGAGTCCTGCTGTTCTTTATTCTCTTCAGAGATAATCTTTGTCTCATGATAGAACTTACTGAATGCATTGGATAACTCATAAATATACTGACAAACTTTATGTGGAGCATTTTCCTGATATGCATTCTTGATTACTTCATTGAATTTTACAATTCCAAGCATTAAATCACGTTCACTATCATTGAATGCTGGTTTAATTGCTGCACCAGCAGGAAGTTGTCCAATTTCATTTTTGTATTTTGTTAAAATAGATTTGATTCTTACAATTGTGTATAAAATGTAAGGACCTGTATTTCCTTCAAAAGAAGTAAATCTGTCTAAATCAAAGACATAATCTTTGGATGCCTGGTTAGATAAATCACCGTATTTGATTGCTGCTAAACCAACCACTTTAGCGATTTCACGAGCTTCCTCTTCCGAAATATCACGGTTGCTCATAACCTTTTCATATACTGCATCATCAATTTCTTTGATTAAGTTTTCAAGACGCATAACACCACCATCTCTTGTCTTAAATGGTTTGCCATCTTTTCCATTCATAGTACCAAAACCTAAGAATGTTAACTTTGTATCCTCATCTAGTATCTTTGTTTTCTTCGCGCAACGGAACACCTGGGTAAAGTAAAGTTCCTGTCTCTTATCTACTACATAAGTGATAGCATCTGGATTAAATAACTTACGACGTTCTACCATTGTAGCTAAGTCTGTTGTGTTATACAAACTGGAACCATCGGATTTTAAAATCATACATGGAGGAACTTCCTTTGTATCTGTTTCTTCCTTAACATCGACAACTAAAGCACCTTCGCTAATGTATGCATAACCATTATCTTTTAGATATTTCACCATGTCCGGAATATAAGGCTGTGCATCACTTTCCTTCTTCCAAAGTTCAAAGGAAACATTTAGATTCTCATAGTTTCTCTTTAAGTCTGAGATAGACACATTTAAGATATGGTTCCATAATGCTTTGTAACCACGTCTTCCACTCTGTAATAAGAAAGTAGCATTCATAGCTTCTTCTCTATACTCTGGATGTTCTTTGGAATATGCATTGGCATAAGGATATATCTCTTCTAATTCAGAAATGGTAAATGGTGCTTCCTCTGGATATTCACCAGTATAGTTTTCATCAAAATATACTAATTCAGGCTGACGTTTCTTAAGTTCTGTAATGATAAGTCCCATCTGAAGCCCCCAGTCTCCTAAATGTACATCACCAATCATTTCATCACCCATGAATTTACCAATACGTTTGATACTTTCTCCGATAATAGCTGAACGCAAATGTCCAACATGTAAAGGTTTCGCAATATTAGGTCCACCGTAATCAATGATTACCTTTCTTGGATTCTCAGTTTTCTCACATCCAAAACGTTCATCCTGATTCATCTCATTTACGTAAGACGCTAAAAATGCATCACTTACTTTTATATTAATAAAACCAGGCATGATTGCTGTTATTTCACCAAATGTTTCACTGCTCTCTAACAAAGCTACTACATCGTTGGCAATCATGATAGGTGCTTTCTTAAATTTCTTTGCTGCAGCAAGTGCGCCATTACACTGATATTGACATAAATCTGGACGGTTCGATAATGTTACAGTACCAAATTCTTTCTCATATCCGGCCTTTTCAAATGCTTCTTTCACTTCTGCATTCAACAGTTCTATAATTTTCTTCATATAACCTATGCCCTTTCTCAAAATTCGTTATGTATTACTATACCACAAATTTTATATAATGTCATAGAAAACTTTGATTTTTAAGAAAAAGACTATATTTTTCCCCCCATATGTTGTATATTATTAGTAACTGAATATGGAAAGGAGACTATGTTATGTTCAGTCATTTCTTTGGAAATTACTTAATACGTAATGAAAAGATTACGAAACAGCAATTTCATGAAATACTACTTATCCAGAAAACAATTCGAGTAAAGCTCGGATTAATGGCAGTAGCATCCCGACTTCTTACAGTGGATCAGGCAGATCAGATTAACCGTATACAAGCTACCAAAGACAAACGTTTTGGAGACATAGCAGTAGAAAAAGGATACCTAACAGAAGACCAGGTTGACTTTCTTCTTAGTCAGCAAGGTAGTCCTTTCATGGCCTTTACACAAGCAGCTATTGAGAATGGCGCACTAACCTTTAACGATATTAATACCATGATCACTGCATTTCAAAATGAGTTTTCCATAACAGATGATGTTCTTACCGCAATGAAAGATGGCGATACCGAAGCATTTACAAAACTTTTTTTACATATTAACGAGCCTCTTTTCTACGAGCACTTTTCATTATTTCTTCGTAATATTATTCGATTTATTCAACGAGATATTTATTTTGAATCTGCTTACACAGATGATTCATATGCATTCGATTATCTTGCTAGCCAGCAACTAAAAGGTCAATATGATATATTTGTCGCCCTCGCTGGAAACGACAACGCTCTTCTAGAAATTGCTAATCCATATGCAGATGAAATGTTTAAAGAAGTTGATGAAGATGCTTTTGATGCAGTTTGTGAGTTCATCAACTGTGTAAATGGATTATTTGCGAGAACGTTGTATGAAAAATCCATTGAGGAAGACATGCTTCCACCATTATTTTACAAAAGCCAGACTCTCATATCTTCTGGAAACTTTTATGTTCTTCCTGTTTATATCAATGATAAAAAAGTCGATATAATTATTGCAGTGGATCGGGACATATCTTTTCGATAAGAAATTCTAATATGAGATTCGGAGGTACAAATATGGCAAACATTCTAATCATAGATGATTCTAAGACTTCACGTAAAGTTCTAAAAAACCTTCTGCAGACTGACGGTCATCAAATTGTTGCGGAAGCTGTAAATGGAGAAGATGGCATTAAGAAATTTATTGAATTTAAACCTGATGTAGTAACTATGGATATCACCATGCCGGTTATGGATGGTATTGAGGCATTAAAAAAAATTCGTGAAATTGACAGCCAGGCTAAAGTAGTTATGGTTACTGCAGCAGGGCAAGCTAATAAAATGTATGAAGCTGTAAAATATGGTGCATCAGAATTTTTAGCAAAACCATTTGAACCAGAGCAAATCAGTGAAATTATTAATAGAATTTTAGAAGTTTAATCAAATCTATCAGAGTTATTGCATATACATAAACCCTCGTCTTACACAGACGGGGTTTTTTTCAAGTTTTCACCATGCTATAATAAGCCTAAACTCTTTATTTGAAAGGAAATGAAACTGTTATGTATGCATTTATTACAGGAGCATCCAGTGGAATTGGTAAGGAACTAGCAATTCTTTTCGCACAAAAAGGATATGACCTGATCTTAGTCGCTAGACGGAAAGAACGTTTAGAAAAATTAAAAGAGAAATTAGAATCTCGCTTCTCTTGCCATGTAATCATAAAATCAACCGATTTAAGCATAGAGGAGCACTGTTACAATCTAATTAAAGAAATCAACGAACTTCCAATTGAAGTAATTGTAAACAATGCTGGTTTTGGTTTGGTTGGCTATGTTACAGAGCAAGATATGAGGGATAACCTGAATATGATTAAAACAAATCTGATTGCACCACATATCTTTAGCAGCTGGTTCTGCAAACATGCTACAAGAGGTTACATTTTAAACGTTTCCAGCATCGCTGCATTCACTACACCACCACTTTTTGCAACCTATGGTGCAACCAAATCCTACCTATACTCTTTTAGTGCTGCGCTTAACTATGAAATGAAAAAACAGCATAAACCCATTTCCATCACAACCTTATGCCCAGGCTCTGTAAAAACAGAGTTTTACCGAAATGGAGGAACGCAGACTGATGTTTGCATGTTATCTGCTCGTGAATGTGCTGCAATTGCAATAGATGGATTATACAAAAAGAAAGCACTGGTAGTGCCGACTGCAAGCATGAAAGCCACTTACGTACTTTGTAAACTCATGCCACAGTCTCTAATGCTTCCTATCCAGTACTTTCTTCAAAAGAAAAAATTACACCCTTAATTTTTGCGGAATCCGTTTGGATGGTTTTTGTGCCAGTTCCATGCGGATTCTACAATCGTTTCAATATCTGCATATTTTGGCTCCCATCCAAGAACTGTTCTTGCCTTTTCACTTGATGCAATTAATTTTGCAGGATCACCAGCACGCTTTGGTGCTATTTCCGCTTTAATCTCATCACCAGTTACCTTTCTAGCAACATCAATTATTTCTTTTACAGTAAATCCAACACCATTTCCTAAATTGAAAATGTTACTTTCGTTCCCGTTCATTAAGTACTCTACCGCTTTGATATGAGCATCTGCAAGGTCTGTTACATGGATATAATCACGTACACATGTGCCGTCTTTTGTATCATAATCATCACCGAAAATACTGATATGTGAACGTTTTCCTAAAGGCACTTGTAAAATTAATGGAATTAAATGTGTCTCTGGATTGTGAGCTTCTCCAATCTGGCCACTCTTATGAGCACCACATGCATTGAAGTAACGCAAAGAAACATATCTTAAATTATGCGCTTTGGATGTCCATTTGAACATTTTTTCCATAGCAAGTTTTGTTTCTCCATAAGTATTAGTAGGTTCTGTTCTATCTGTCTCAAGAATCGGAATACTTTCAGGTTCTCCGTATGTCGCTGCTGTTGAAGAGAACACAATCTTATCTACACCATTGGCAACCATTGCTTCTAATAAAACTTTTGCACCACAAACGTTATTATCATAATATTTTAAAGGTTTAACCATACTTTCACCAACAAGTGAATTAGCAGCAAAATGTATCACTGCATCAACCTTCTCATCCTGAAATACCTGATTCATAAAGGAACGGTCTCTTACATCACCTTTATAAAATGCTGCCTTTGGATGAACTGCTTCTAAATGTCCTGTTTCTAAGTTATCCACAATTACAACTTGATGTCCATTTTCTATTAATTCATATACAGTAAAGCTCCAATGCAGTATGACTTCCAATATATCCTGCTCCACCTAATACTAACACTTTCATATTCTCAAATCCTTTCCGCTTATAATTCTTTTGGACCGCTACCAACAGAAACTACATAAAACTCTGCTGCGTATCCAATTCTGTCTTTATAATTTTCACCAACAGTTTGAATAACCTCTTGTACACAGTCATCCTTTACAATACTTACGGCACATCCGCCAAAACCTGCTCCTGTCATACGTGCACCAATTACGCCGTCACATTTTAAAGTTTCTTCCACCAAAGTATCTAATTCAACGCCTGTAACCTCATAATCATCTCGTAAAGAATCGTGTGACTGTACCATTAACTGGCCAAACAGGGTTAAATCTTTATCTTCTAGTGCTTTTACGGCTTTTATTGTACGTTGATTCTCATAAACTGCATGTTTTGCTCTCTTTATCAATACCGCATCTGATATCACGTCTTTTTTCGCTTCAAACTCTTCAATTGTCAAATCTCCAAGGGACTCTATCTGAACTGCCTCTTGCAAACGTTTTAAAGCCTCCTGACACTCAGTGCGTCTTACGTTGTATTTTGAATCACCCAACTCTCGACGCTTGCAGGTATTCATAATTACAATTTTTTCTTTATCAAGTTTAATTGGGGCATAGCGATACTCTAATGTTGCCGTATCCAAATAAATTGCATGATCTGCTTTCCCCATTGACACAGCAAACTGATCCATAATACCGCAATTTACTTGATTGAATTCATTCTCTGAAAACTGGCTTAATTTCGCAATATCTACATTGGATATTGTAAAATCAAATACTTTGCTTAATGCATAAGCTGTAGCTACTTCAATGGATGCAGATGAAGACAATCCTGAGCCATTAGGAATATTTCCATAATATAAAATATCAAAACCACTACTAACTGTATAACCTTTCTGCAATAAGGACCATACAATTCCTGCTGGATATGCTGTCCAGTTGTGGATACTGCCTTTCTGCAGTTCTTCCAAATTCAATTCTTTGATTCCTATCTCTTCGAAATTCATAGAATAAAGACGAATTAATTTATCTTGACGCTTTCGAATCACCACATAAGTTCCGATTGTAAGCGCACATGGAAAAACATGTCCCCCGTTATAGTCTGTGTGTTCTCCAATCAAATTCACTCTACCCGGTGCAAAGAACACTCGAATGCACCCCTCATTACCAAATTGTTTTATAAATTCATCGTAAACTTTAGTCCTCAAGATGACCTCCTAGAAATTAGTAATACCAAATTTTTTTCATATCATATTTATAAACGCGATACGCTTTCAAAGAAAATTCCCGGATAAGCTTTCCAGTGCTGTCATACTCGCCAAATACCTTCTCTCCCATAGAATTTGCAATTGTGTTGGTTCCATTCCAAAAGACATTTCCTCCCTGGGCTGTATAAGGAAGTTCATAAGACCGTTTCAAGCCAAAGTATCCTGCCTTTTCATCCACTAAATACTCATAGTAGGAAGAATTACTTGCTGCTCTATGCTTCGAACCAGCGTTTGTGAACTTTGACCATTTCATACCAGGTACCATTGTAGAATATGCATAATTATTATTAAGCATTGTCAAATAATATTGCCCTTCCGAAAGACCTGCTCCTTGCTCTAGTGAGACGCTGTTCTGCCCCAACTGACAAGAGAAGTTATGTATTCCTTTCCCTAACTTTTCAGTACCGCTATCTAAATTGTACCACTTTTCGTTGAGATATGCACCCTTTAATAATAAATATTTTTTATTATTTGTTTTTTTCCATATGGAACTGTCCGAAATTATATATCCAATCTTTGGATAACCACTTGTTACATGATTAATTCGTATGATACTGGACAACTCTCTGGAACTTACAATAATGTCACTGCTCTCTATTCGAACAATCGAATTTAGATTAATCCAATTAAGTGGTCTTGCCTTATTCGCTTTTGCTGCCTGCTTCTTTACCTTAGGAAATAATTCTCCAAAGTCAACTAACTTTTGCACTTTTCCATCCTTTACATCTACAGAAATTACATAGTCGCAGATACTCTGGGCGTTCTTCTTAGTTGCAAGGCACCATAACTGACCATAATCATTATACACAAAATCATGATGTAGCCTATATCGTCCTAAAGAATATACATTCATAACCTGCCCCAATGAGGAAACCTGTGCAAATGCCTGATTCGAAACCGAATAAATCATAGAGTTGCTTAATATCTCCAACCTATCCGTTCTATAATTTTCAATTGGAATCACACTTCTTACTATTCCAGAGTTATCATAGAGAGGAATTGCCTTTGGTATGTTCTTTTCTCCAGCATGATATCCACATACTGCGAACAACCCATTGCTAATAGATGCTGTACTTTTACCATCCTCATAACCTATCTTCGTTTTTACTCCATCCCTAAGTTTATCTACATAGAAATCAAAATACTGCTTTTTAACCAGCTTACCTTTCCCATTGTATTGTCGTAACACAAGATAATTCTGATATCCCGGAACGAATCCTGTTAACAGGTATTCATGAACACGGGTCAGATTTCCATCTGTGTGGGTATTCAAGGTCCTTGTAAAATCAGGGATCTTACTATCTGCCACCTGTATTGTATACGTAACATATGTACTCTCTTCAGCTCGAAAATAATAATACAGTGAAAGTTTATTGGTTCCATAAGCATTCCATATCAATAACGGATTATCGAATGTATAACGCGCCTGCTTTTTTAACTTATCAATTCTTTTTGCTATTGCTTTTGATTTTTTTACATTATAGATATCTTTCACGTTTCCATGTGAAAATTGCATAATTGTTTCATCTTTTCCAATAGATACATGTTTTGAACCACCTTTGTTTATCCCTTGTTTATCTGCGGATTCCGTTAACAAATCTAGTTCATTTGTTTCTTTGTTGCTGGTTTTTCCTTTGGGCAAAAATACCACTGCTGCAATTAGTATACTAATCATAACAGCACTCGTAACGAGCACCTTAACCAAAACCTTCTTCATAAGCATCTCCCTTATTTCATTTTCCTACTCTTTCGCCTATTATAGCAAATTTCAGCTATAAAAAAAAGGGGCACATGTCCTATGCAGCCCTATAATTTAAAAAAGGCCTCAAAGACATAACATCTCTGAGACCTCTTATCTTTCATAAGAAATCTTTTAACTGTAGTTAGCAGATTCCCTGAGCCATCATAGCATCAGCAACTTTTTCGAAACCAGCAATGTTAGCACCCATTACGTAGTTTCCTTCATGACCGTAACGTTTTGCAGCGTCATCTAAGTTATGGAAGATGTTAACCATGATTCCTTTTAATTTAGAATCTACTTCTTCGAATGTCCAGCTTAATCTTTCACTGTTCTGAGACATTTCTAATGCGGAAGTTGCAACACCACCAGCGTTTGCAGCTTTACCAGGAGCAAACATTACCTTGTTCTCTAAGAAGTACTGAGTAGCTTCGTATGTAGTAGGCATGTTAGCACCTTCAGCTACAGCAATAACACCATTCGCTACTAATGTTTTAGCATCTTCAAGATCTAATTCATTCTGAGTAGCACATGGAAGAGCAACATCACATTTAATTGTCCATACGCCTTTACCTTCATGATATTCTGAATTTGGTCTGTAGTTTTTGTACTCTGTTAATCTTGCACGTTTTACTTCTTTGATTTCTTTTAATGCAGCTACATCAATTCCGTCTGGATCGTAAACCCAACCAGTAGAATCACTACATGTTACAACTTTAGCGCCTAATTGTGTAGCTTTCTGAATAGCGTAGATAGCAACGTTACCTGCACCAGATACACATACAGTTTTTCCAGCGATATCACTGCCATTGCATTTTAACATTTCTTCTGTTAAATATAATAAACCATATCCTGTAGCTTCTGTTCTTGCTAAAGAACCACCATAGGATAATCCTTTACCTGTAAGAACTCCTTCATATAAACCTTTTAATTTTTTATACTGGCCGAACATGTAACCGATTTCTCTAGCACCTGTTCCGATGTCACCAGCAGGTACATCTGTGTCAGCACCGATATATTTAAATAATTCGGACATAAAGCTCTGGCAGAATGCCATTACTTCACGGTCTGATTTGCCTTTAGGATCGAAGTCAGAACCACCTTTACCGCCACCAATTGGTAAGCCTGTTAAAGAGTTTTTGAAGATTTGTTCGAAACCTAAGAATTTGATGATACCTAAGTTTACTGATGGATGTAATCTTAAGCCGCCCTTGTATGGTCCAATGCTGTTATTGAACTGTACACGGAAGCCTCTGTTTACTTGAGCCTGGCCTTTGTCATCTACCCATGGTACACGGAATAAAATTTGTCTGTCTGGCTCTACTAATCTTTCTAATAAAGCTTCTTTTCTATATTTTTCTTCATTTGCATCGATAACTGGTCTTAAAGACTCTAATACTTCCTTAACTGCCTGATGGAATTCTGGCTGGCTAGGATTTTTTTCAATTACACTTGCTAGTACTTCATCAACGTATCCCATATTTCTCAATCTCCTTAAATAAATCTAATTTGACTTCGGAAGCTCTATCCACTTTTATGTATATTCAACAGAAAGGCACGTGCAAACACACGTGCCTTAACTCCGAACTTTATAGACTTCTTCGTCTTTGCAAGAATCATTATAGATTCTTTATCCGCTTTTTGCAATCAAAAAATGATGAAATGACACAAATAAATGAAATTCTTAAAATTATTAAGTCCAATCCTTTACAAGAATATTTACATCTTTTCCAGCACCAAAAAAAATTAAGTGTAAATTATTTTAATAAATTAAACAAGTTTATGAACGACATGTTAAATTCATCCTGATATAATAGCTCTCTTGCCAAAATTGGTCTGTCCGTTATGATATTATCAACTTTCAAAATTTTCATTCTTCGAATTTCATTTTTTGTATTGACCGTCCAGGCATATACTGCTTTACCATTTTTATGAGCAGATTCTACCATATTCTTGTTTACAAAAGTAGACCGTATACTAAAAAAGTCAATGCTGGAGCTTTCCTCAAACTCACCATACGCTCCCATCAAAATCAAACCTGTAGTAATAGAAGAATCTAGTTTTTTTACCTTCGTAAGTGTTGCATACTCTGTTGACTGAACCACACATTGTTTTTGCACACCATACTTTTGTATGAGTGATACTACCTTTTCCTCTAAGTCCTTAAAATGACTATTGCTCTTTATCTCAATATTCATTAAAGTTTTTCCCTTACAAAGAGCAATTGCCTCTTCTAACGTGGGAATTTGTGTTCCTGCATACTCTTCTGAAAACCATCCACCTGCATCAAAGCCACGCACCTCATCAAAGTCTACATTCCAAATAAATTTATTTTTCCCACAAGTACGGGAGAGATTAGAATCATGTAATATAATTATTTCCCCATCCCGGGTCTGCTGCACATCAAATTCCACATAATCAGCTAAGGAATCAATTGCAGCTTGAAACGCTGGCATAGTGTTTTCTGGTGCCTTTGAAGAAAAGCCACGATGTGCCGTTATCTTAACCCCATCAAAGGAGCTAAGCATTGTAATTCCATTGCCCCCTAAAACCTGCTGTTTTGTATACAGACCATCTACGAAACACAACAAAAATGAGAATACAAGCAACGATACGTTTTCGCTTATCAGTTAATATCTTAGAAGCAACATGTATCTCTTCCGTTTGCAACTCTTCTTCATGTATTTTCTTATACTGAAGAAATAACTCAATCTGCAATGCAACATTTGCATATAGACCAAACCAGCCTAACGCCAGCGCTGCATATATATTCGCATGCTCACATAAAGACAGGAACACAGCTACTGCAGTTGTTCTATCAACAAATAATAATACAAACACCGCTTCTGCTGCTATAATAAGCAAATATACACAAATTGAGATTAAAATGATACATACATTCCAAAGAAGCAAACTCAAACTACTGTGCAAAATGTGCTTTTTTAACAGGCTGCCGCTACTTTCACGACTCTCCTTCATACTTTTTCTTTCTAATAGAAAATAAGAAAGTGTGAACAGATTTCGATATACAATTAATACTATAATGAATACAATCAATCCTATGGTCATCTTCATCATAGGAATATGACTGATTGATTTTACAATGTAATTTGGAATACGTGTTCTTGTTACGACTCCAATGATGACAATTATGTTTGTTGCAATTAAAACAGCATATGAAAGAAAAATACTCCTTATATTCTTCTTTTGAAAGCAAAACAAGCTGTTTCTAAGACTGCCAAGAAATATATATATTGGTGGCCTTTTTTCAAGTCCTTTGCCTGCTAGAGCAAATGCCGATATCATTGATATTTCTCCAAGCAGGAAGAATCCAATTATTACAAATAATACGATTGCAACTAATATGGTCACTGGTCTCATCAGAAAATCAGCAAGGTTTTCAGTTGTAATATAACTGTAACCTGAATGCTTACCTGCTAAACCAACCAGGAAGCTGCTCAATGGCACAATGCAAAACAATGAAATAAATGCATATGCAATTTGATACAACAGGAAGTGTCTTTTACTTTGTAATAACAGTCGAAAGGTTCGTACAAACAATGCATCTTTTGCGGACAGAATCAGTTCTCTGGATATTTTCTTATCCCTCTTTTTCATATGAAACCTCTCATTTGCCTAATTTCTTACTTTATACTTTCTATATCATACTACTTTTTTTTAGATATAACAATTAATTCTTTCATATCATCAAAAATGAGTCTTTCACAACGGTTTTATTGACATTTTCAAGTGCTGTCTGTATAATTTTTTTTGCGGGGTGTAGCGAAGTTTGGCTATCGCGCAACGTTCGGGACGTTGAGATCGCAGGTTCGAATCCTGTCACTCCGGTCGTTACATAATTTACAACATAAATAGTATTTATTAGCAAGATTCACTTTTCTTTAGAATATGAATATTTTAAGAACAAAAAAGGAGAAATCATATGTACACAGAAAACGTATTAGATTTAATTGGCAATACACCTTTAATCGGGTTAAAACCTTCTACTGGATGCAACATCTTTGCGAAAGCGGAATTTTTGAATCCAGGTGGCAGCATTAAAGACCGCGTAGCAAAAAATATGATAATCCAAGCGGAGAAAAAGGGAGTTTTGAAACCGGGAATGACAATTATCGAGCCAACTTCTGGCAATACTGGTATAGGAATTGCTCTCGCCGGAGTACGTCTTGGTTACAAAGTCATAATTGTAATGCCTGAGAATATGAGTGAGGAGCGAAAAAAACTAATTCGTGCTCTTGGTGCAGAATTGGTTTTAACACCAGCAAATTTAAGCATCGGCGGTTCCGTTGATGAGGCTGAACGTATTATGAAATCTTCCGATCAATATTTTATGCCACAGCAATTTAAGAACCAAGACAATCCCAATATACACTATGAAACGACTGCTCGCGAGCTTTATGAACAGCTTGACCACAAAGTAGATATTTTCGTAAGCGGCTTAGGAAGTGGCGGAACCTTACAAGGCATTGGCAAATTTCTTAAGGAACAAAATCCTAACGTTAAAATTGTTGCTGTCGAGCCTAAGAATGTTTCCGCTCTTCTAGGAGATGAGCCTGGACTTCATAGTATTCAGGGTATTGGAGATGGTTTTATTCCAGATATCTTAGATACAAAGCTTATCGACGATGTTGTAGAAGTAACCGATGAAGACGCCTTTGAAACAACACGCCAACTGGCCCGCGTTCAAGGTTTACTTTGTGGAACATCATCAGGTGCTAATGTATGGGCAAGTAAATACATTACACAAAAATATGGCAAAGATGCCGTAATTGCGACTGTTCTTGCTGATCGTATGGAACGGTATTTTAGTACGGGGCTATTATAATATTATAATCCAAAGAGCTGCCGCTTCACGATTTTTCAATCGGTAAAGCGACAGCCCCTTCATTTTCTATTAAAACACCTTTTAGGGAGTGTTTTACAATAATATTACTTTATTTTGAATAGCAATAGCATACTGAATATACCGTTATGGAACTTTCTCTGGCACTGACAAGAATCTTATCTAACTTTCCTGAGAAATCACTTGTTCCAAACGCATTTACACAGTTATCATATGAATACTTCGCATAGTTATGTCCGTTTACATAACCAGTCTCACTTATTGAAACTTTAGCCCATTCAGAACCACCTGACCAGCTTTGAAGAACTAAATCAAGGTCTTTTTCCTGACCTGAATATTCTACATAGAAGTATCCATTACTTGTAATCTTAGATGCATCAAATTTTCCACCATTTTTAGCTGTTAATTCACCTACTGGCTGTTCCCATCCTGATGCTGTTGCATTGCCCCAGAAAATTGAAATATACGGATCGGATTCTCCACTTTCACCAGAAGCGTTTCCAAATACATACTTCACAGAATATACTGTAACAGAGCTCTCTGCTGCTCCAACAAACACTTTGTCAAGTTTTCCTGAAAAATCATTGTTTCCAAATGCACTGACACAATTCTCATATGAGAATTTAGCAAAATAATGTCCATTCACACTACCAGATTCACTGATTTGTACTTTGCCCCATTCGGAACCACCTGACCAGCTTTGGAAAATTAATTCCACTTGATCTTTTGTTCCACTGTACTCTACATAGAAGTTTCCGCCTTTTTTAATATTGGATGCATCAAATGCTCCACCGTTCTTACTTGTTTCTACTTCAACTGCCTGCTTCCAATTTGATGCTGATGCTGAACCAGAAAAGAGTAATACAGAATTTCCATCTGCTGTACTTGTAGGTACTGGCGTCTTAGTTGGTGCTGGTGTGTTAGTCGGTGTTCCTCCACCGAAAACAGAACACCTTACAGAAGTACTAGCAATACCATCATTTCCATTGAAAAGTCTATTTCCCCAGTCGGTTAAGCTGTTTCCACTCCAGTCATTGGAAAGATCAAGATAAGCATAATCAGAGCCATTTCCTTTCCATGACCATCCTAAGTAACCTACACCTTTTTCTTTACAAATGCTCATAATTGCATCTTCATCTACATCACCATTGGTGTGTTTTTGGCCAAATTCACCGATTACTACTGGTACTCCTAGATTTAATACATTTTGAATATTGTTATATACAGTAGAATAATCTGCACCTGAATATTCATACATATGAATTGAAAATACCGTATTTTTTAAGGAATCTGCATCAAACACTGATTTTCCTTTTTCTTTGATGGAATCTGGATATTGTCCCCATCCAGCACAGTCTACCATAAGCATATTTTTGATACCTGCATTACGGATGCTCTTAATGGCTGATTTATAACCTGATGCCCATCCAGAAGCATTCCAAGTTCCATACCATTCATTTGCAATATTTAAAATAACATACTGCTGATTTTCATTTAAAATGTCTTTCATTTCTTTCCAATAGTTCACTGCTGTATTCAGATAATTCGTATCATCTTTTCCTGTTGCATCGTGAACTTCTACAATACAAATCATCTTTTTCTCTTTACACTTTTGTATGATAGAAGAAAGTTCACTTGCTGATGTCTTGTCATATGTCTGGCCATCTCCCAATACAACTCTTACTGTATTTGCGCCTTTCGCAGCAATTCCGTCAATCGCTGTTGAAAAATCGCCTTTGTACCATGCATATGGTACATTGACACCTCTCATCATAAACTCTTGGTTGTTTGCATCATATATTTTTGTACCGTTTACATAAAATCCATTTCCTGCTGGTGTCTCGGATGGTGCTACGGATGGCTCTGTAGAATAAACTGGTTTATCTTTATATGCATTTACTAAAGCACCTGCAATTCCATCATAAGTAAAAGTTAAAGAATTTCGGTCAAAAATCTTAAAATATTCTCCACCACACCCATCGTTGTTGTTATCCCAAATGATACTTGCCATTCCTAGTTCTTTTGCCATATTGGCATAGATTCCTACTGCTTTCACACGATCATTTAAGTTATTTTTATTCGTACATCCAAATTCTCCAATAACTACTGGAACCCCTTTGCTTACAAAATACTGGTTAAGTCTATTAAACGTTCCTTTTAATTGATTATAGTCATCATCTGTCCAATCATTATGTCCGTCTCCTTGAAATGCGAAGTCAAAAGGATGATAGGCATGAATGGAAACTGCAATCATATTATCACTTGATAGATTCTTCCATCCTGCTACCTTTGGCTCATCTGCTGATGCACAATAAGTTGGAAGCATAACCAAACGTTTTGCATTGTTTCCACCAGTAGCACGAATTGCAGCTCTACCTGCTTCATTATATTCATTTACTACATTGTATAAAGTGGAATCACCATTCCAGTCATTATCTCCATTTCTTGGTTCGTTGTTTACTTCAAATACCAGCTTATCACCATAATTTTTGAAACGGTTACCCACCTGAGTCCAGATAGCTTTTAATTCTTGTTTTACTTGCCATTGATCTGAACTATTATAGTTTGCTTTCGTTTGTAAATCGTTATGATGAACATTGATAATCACATACAAACCACAATCAAGTCCATAGTTCACAACTTCTTCCACTCTATCAAGGTAAGATGACTTAATTGTATAATTACTTGAATTGGAGTAATTGTCATCCCATCTTACCGGAATACGTATCGTCGAAAAACCTCTATTTGCAATTGCTTGCACCATTTGCTTTGTGATTCTAGGATTGCCCCATCCAGTCTCATCATTTTCAGATTCAAGAGAATTTCCCATATTCCAGCCAGCTCCCATATCTGCAACAATTTGGGCTGCTGTCATTTGCCGCATATCTGACGAATATGCTTGTAATTCTTCTTTTGCTGCCAATGGTGCAAATAACATAGCAAATACCATCATAAATGCTGTTACTATACTTATATACCCCCGTTGAATTTTTCTGCATTTCACCATATAACTTCCCCTTTCATTTTCAATCATTTTACAACCAATAGTTACTTTTGCTGCAATATCTTGCAACAACTTTATAATACTATATAATTTCGATTCAGGCAACGATTTAGGTTAATATTTTCAAATTTTAGCTATTATTAAGTATATTTATTATTCAATTTTAATAATTAATTTACTTAATTTTTTACTTAATTTCTCCTTTTTTACTATTACGTCATATTTTCACGATATTTTTTGTACAATTCATCCAATTTTTTTGCTATTCTTTTTACACAAATAAAAAAAGGGTAAAAACTATTTACTCTTAATAGATTTTACCCTTTTCATCCTTTCTCAAGTACTTACTCTTTTTTAATTTACCTTTTATGCATTAGATTGCTGCTTGTAAATAAACATTTGTCCATTGTTACTTCTTCTTTCATTATACTATTTTACATAATAAAACAGAAGCTGTAACAACCTCATTTTGTGAAAAGAATTCACAAAAATCTGTTGTAACAGCTTCCGCTATGTATATATAAAAAATAATCCCCTCAAAATTGAAAAACTCGTTAGAAAGTTAATCAAAAGTAATTCTGGCATCTATGTGATACTTATGTTCTAATACAAGTTCCCCTAAAACTGTACTAAAAACAAATGTTCTTTTCCCCTTTTCAGTGTCCCTTTCACTGAATGCAGAACCATCACTTTTCTGCCAACATGTACGCTCCGTCCATACATGTATAAAACCATTATTCTCTTAACATCCCTCCTTAATCACACAAAGAAACTTTCTTTTTTTTCTTTTGTTCCCTTGACTGTGTTTATTCTACTACAAATAAATTACTTATGCCAAATCATGATAGAATTGATATATAAACATGTCATAATTTAAAACTTTTACTAAACAAAATATGTTTTACCGATATATTTGCGCATATCAGTAAAACATACTTTGTTAACTAATCCAATGCAAGTCCAATATATCCTGTTTCACTTTCCATAACATAGCTGGTGTTATCCCTTGATTTTAGTAATTCATCACCGTAACATATCATCCCATGTTTGACTGGCGTACCACTTACTTTACTTGAAGAGCATGTCACAATCCTTGCTTTTTTACAACGGAACTGCTTTCCCAAAAAATTACATACACTCTGTAGACTTTGCTGTGGAAGGTTTGTTTCTCTTACTATGAGGGTTTCTCCTACTGGACAAACCAATAGGAAATACCCTGTATTCTCACAAATATATGCTTTTCCACCACTATTTTCATTTTCCTGCAATGCATATTTTACAGCATGCTCATCCCAGACAATGTAATTCTCATTATGATACACCTTGTCTCGTAACTGCTTATAACAGGACGGATCTGCTGTCTCTAGTTTGCATGTATCATTTTCTTCTGGAAATATTGTAAGTTCTTCTACCTTTTTATAAAAAAACGTTTCGAATCCAAATTTACTATAATAATGATATAATCCATCATTGGCAGGAACAAGTCCAACAATGACATTCTCCTTCTTAGCCAAATCCAGTACATATTTTAAGACCTTGCCTGCATAACCTCTTTTACGATATTTCTCATCCGTCACAACTGCGTAAATATACCAGAATCTATCTTTTTTTGTTCTTCTGCTTAGTTCCCCTTCTATAACTGTCAGCATCGAAGCAACTTGTCCATTTTCAAGGTACACAAATTGATTTTCATATTCGGTTTTCCCTTTTAAATGCTGTTCAAAAAAGAAAGAACTGTATTCCACACTGTCACCAAAATACTTGGACCATAATTCATTCATTCTTGGCAGCATATCTGGTGTTGCTTTGGTCACCATATTACTTTACTCCTCCTCAATTAAAACAGCATTAAACTTATCCAATAAAATATCAGGATAATAAGATAATTTTGCCTTTCTAAGCCCTTCATCTCCTGTATCTTCCTCACGATTCACATATTCATAATCCTGACAGTTATGAAGTACAAACTGCTGATTAATCATTGGATACGCACCTTGTATCTCATGAAAAGCTTTTTCAATATGAATTACATAGGTATTACTATTTAATGGCTCTGCAATTGTATATGCAACCACTTTTCCTTCTCGTTTTAGCATCCCGCCTACTAATCCTAGTTCATGAAAATAACGAAAAGCTTCTTTCACAGCCTTCGATTCGTCCAATAAGGATTCATCCTCTTCTGTTATATATTTGTCTATCCACTCCTGATTCATCTTTTCACACTCATTTATATTCGCCGCACTAATTGGCTGGTACTCCCAATCATCAGAATCCTGGAAACGACGTATATGATTTCTTTTTCCATGTAGTTTTTTACCCGCTAATTTACTTAACTTTTCTACTGTGTAGATATAATCACTCTCATCTCTTAATAGTTCAAATTGAAACATCCCCGGAAACCATTCTTCCATCTTAGGAATTTGATCTTTAGTAATTCCTCTTAACATAAACTGATAGCCACGCTCTTTCGCATCCTTCATCATCTCTTCTATTACCTTTTTGGTATCTCCATTTCCTGTTGGAAACGTATATCTATAATTTTTTCCATAACCAGTTCGTAAGCAGCACATTTCATCCACTTTCGCAACCTGTGTGTGGTAAATATTTCTCCAAATATAAACACTAGTAAATACATACTCACATCCTTGAAAGTCTGATATACTCATACACTCATCTATCCATTGTTTATCACTTAACTCTATATCTTTAAAATTTATCATACGTTGTCCTTTCGCTGTTGTCCTTTTTACTACCATTCATTTCCCAATATTAGCTTTTCTTAGTGTAAATGTTCTTTGGTATTATACAAATATCATACAGAATATTCAACCTTTAAAATGTACAAGAACAAAGTATAAGTTCCTCACACCCTCGCGACTTAAGTTCTCGAAAAGGAACTCACACTTTACCGCACCGAACGGATGTTGCTGTTTTTTAGCGCCTAACTTCCTTACCCGTTCGTGTGCATCCAGTCCCTGTTTTTTAGAGAATTTTTTAACTTTTTTATAGACTTTTTTAACTTATAGGAAGGACTCACAGAGGACTTTCCTATAAGTTAAAAACAAGAGACCTAGCAAACCAATGCTACATCTCTTATTATTCCTCATAACTTCTATTTAATATTCTTTACAAAAGCTCTTCTTGACAATAAAAACAGTGACATTTCCCCGTTGAATCTCAAACAATTATATTCTCTGTGCCACAACTTGGACAAAATTTCATATCATGAGTATTTGAAAACAGTTCTGTATTCAAGTCATCCCAAATATGTGTGCTTGCCAAAAAGATTATTAAAAACAATATTATCATCTATTCTGCCTCATTTCTTTTACGCTTCAACATTATGTTTTTGATATAACCCATTACCAAAAACACTGACAGACAAAACACTGAGACTATCACCGTAGAGCAGCCTCTCTCAAAAGATAAAAGTTTAAATCCTCCTGCCAATATAAGATCCGCCAGCAGAACACGTCTTGCCTTCCTGCCGTACACCAAAACTTCCTTCTCATCCAAAGGCTTATTCTGATCCTCTACAGGAGCCAAAGGAATTATAATAGCTGCCGCAGCAATACTTAGTATTACTAAAAGGATAGAGGATCCTGCCAAAATTCTTGAAAATGCTAATATAATTACTACAAGAAAATTGGAATAAAAGAAGCACCTAAGCTGTGTCTTAGCATGAAATCCTCCAGCATTGGTTCGTAGTGGAATATACGCAGCCATAAAAATAATAACTTCCCAAAACATCTTCATTGCTATTCCTATGACTATGGTACAGATAATATTAATCAACGTAATGATTCCATGATGAAATCCATATTCATAAATCTCACGATCTTCCTCTTCAATTGCTCCATCATTAATTAGCTTCACTACTAAACGGTCTACTATTTTCATTCTCCCATCCTCACTTTTTATTATCATTTTTCAAAAAGACCTTACTCCATTCCAGATTAAGGCCTTTCTCTTTGGTTATTTCTTCTCTAAAAATATTTTTCTTGAGACAAAATTCCAGACCATTACCACAAAAGTTGCGACAATCTTAGCAATTAAGTAAGCTCTCTTAATCTTATCCCCAAGCCAGACATCTGCTACCAGATATATTACAACCTGATTGATACCTAGCCCAATCACACTTAAAATGATAAATGCTACAAATTCTGTCTGTTTCTTAATGTCATCTCTGCTCTCAAATACGTACCTCATACTCAGTAAGTAATTCACAATCACAGATACACAAAAAGAAATACAGGAAGAAATTAAATACTGCACTCCAAATACTTCTGTAAGAAATACCATAATACCATAATCAACAACGAATGCAATACCACCAACAACACCAAATTTCATAAATTGTATTATCAGTTTTTTCATCTTTCTTCTCCATTCCTTATGTATTAGTTATATCATATCAGACTTTCTCGCAATTAGAAAGCTATAAATGAAAAAAAAGAGATTAAATCGAATCGTGACTTAATCTCTTTATACGCAATCAATACTCTTTGCTTATTTGCCTTCTTTTGCTATTTTGCAGGCCTTTATTGCATCTTCTTTCGTAAGTGCTGAAATCAAGAAACCGCTGTTATGACAAAACTGAAGAGTTTCTACTCCACTTACTTTGCCGATACTTTCTTTCTCCACACCTCTCCAGGCTTCTGGGAAAGGTATTTTTAACTCATTTGGTTTCTCATCTCGTGGAACAGCTTGAGCAGTGTAGCCGCCTCGATTTGACGGTGCAACCACAAAGTACACTTCCTTTTCCTTTACAAACTTTTTCCACGGTGCTGAACGAGGCATGATAAGAATTCCATCTTCACATTTGGATAATGCCTTCGTTACAAGATCCTCAGCACGATTAATACTTTTAATATATTCTATTTCCTTAACTAAAATCTGATATGCTACTTGTTTTGCCTCTTCAAATGCTTTATCCGAAGATATCGAATAATCCCAAGGCGGATTGAATTTGCCTATCACTTCTGCCAGCTGACTGTCTGCACCTGTATTGTCGTTTAGGTCAAGGCCTTGAATGAACTTTTCATCAAAGCGTTTTGCCTCTTCTTCTCCTACCAGCATTGTTCCGAATTTTCTCCAAAGCAATCCAAACGCTGCATATGGTATGTTGTTCTCTCTTACAGCACGGTCCTGCTGATGATGGTCATATTCACCAAATCCAATATCAAACACGATACCATCAAAATTCTCTGGCACCTCAAATCCTCTTTCAATCTTTATATCCGGATTAAGAATTGTTAATAACGCAGCGGAAAACACATCATCTGCGTGAAACTTACCACTGTGGGTAAATCCTCTCTCAATATCAATATAACGTTTCATTTCATTTTACCTTAAAAACTTTTACCTTTCATCCACTAAATAATACGAATTTGGCATATCTCCATTGCCTTCAATGCATTTTCATGACTTTGTTTTGTAACGCCTGCACAACAGGAAGCATCTACAACAATTGGCACCTCTGGCAAAAATGCTTTCACAAGCATAGCATTAGAAATCACACATATATCGGTACACAATCCTACCAATGAAATTTCCTCTATGGTTTCCATTTTGGCCTTTTCTTTTAAATATTCACCTAAAGCAGCTGAACCAAACGTTTCTTTGTCAAATACAAGAGCCCCCTCTGCTTCCTGTATTTCCTTTATACCAGAAACCAGTTCCCAGCCTAAACTTTTCTCGATACAATGTTCTACTGGAAGATTCTTTCCTTCTTGTGTGTTCAGATAATCTTTATGATGTGTATCTCTTGTGTAAATAACACTTCCATCAAAATTTTTTATTTTTTCAATTACCTTGGGAACAATCGCTACTGCCTCTTGTGTCCCTAAAGGACCATTTACAAAATCTTTTTGCATATCCACAACAATTAATATTTTTGCCATAGTTTCTCCTCCCGTCCTAATCTTTTTCTAATTATACAGGTTAAAAGATAAAAAAACAATGCGAAACTGTCTGCTCATAATCTGGCAGACATGTTTCGCATTGTTCTATATAACATCTTTTCTTATTTTTAACTCCCTTAAAGTTATATATTTAATATTGAATAGAATTTTCTTCGAATCAATAAATAAAATTTTGAAAAGCATCTACAATCTCAGCCCTATCACTCTCATTGGTTCCTACCAATTCAAGTGGCTGCGACAAATCAAGACTAAATATACCCATTATGGACTTTCCATCGATTATGTATCTTCCAGATTTTAGGTCGAAATTGTATTCTACTGAACTTGCAATATCTACAAATTCTCTTACTTTATCAATGGAATTAAGCAAAACTTGAACCTTTTCCATAATTTCACCTCCCCTAGCGAATTCTCTATTTCATGCCAATTCTTTTGAATTAGTCGATGAAGCAAAATTGTTAAACATTTATGTATTTTGTATAATTTTCTAAATATTCTATACACTTAATAATAACTACTATTTCAAACTGAAAACGCAGCTTATTGGAAAGCAGCAAAACTGCTTAGTAAAGGAGTAATCAAAATGACTACGAAATCAAAAAAAGTATTTTATATCGGCTTTTTGTTATCGGTTTGTGTTGGATTTTTTATGCATTCTTTCTACGAATTGAGTAATTACAGTAGAGTTGTTGGCTTATTCTCACCAATCAATGAAAGTCCTTGGGAACACTTAAAACTATTGTTTTTCCCATATCTTATATTTACTATTATACTATATATTTTTACAAAAAGGAATAGCAAAAATATATTATTTGGAAATTTTATTGCAATACTAGCAGGAATGCTACTAACCATCAGCTCTTTTTATACTCTTCATGGTGCCTTAGGTACAAACCTGTTTTTCATAGATCTTTTGATTTACTTTTTCTGTACTGCTGTTACTTATATTCTATGCATATATTTTATAAAAAATAATATTTTTTCAATAAATAACACAATTGGCTTTATGCTTTTTATACTTATGATTCTAGTATTTATAATCTGTACCTTTATTCCTCCTAGAATTCCGTTATTTCAAGATGGATTAACAAAGAGCTTTGGTCTGATTCATCATTAGAACTTTTTTAACAAAAAAACTTGCCTGAAATCAAAATTCCCGGCAAGTTTTTTTATCTCCAATTATTCAGTTATCTACTCTATTTTACCACTCCTGTAGAATCTACAGTCATAACGCCTTCCTCTGCTTTAAATGTTGTAATCTTATCGCCAACTTTATATGCATCGTCCTGCATATCACCAAATGTCTGTGACAGGTCAGAAGTTAAAGCTGCCTGATACCAGGTATCCTCTTTTCCTTTCTCCAATGCAGGTTGAGAAAGAACAACTTTATCAAATCCTGATGCAACACAAAATGCAATTACAACTTGTCCTTTGCTATCCTTAATACAGATAACAGAAGCATTTTCCTGTTTTTCTGGATATTTAAGGCATACAACTGGCTGTGTTGTATCGGATGGAACTGCCAATTCTTTATCATTGCCTGCTGCTAGCAGTGCTCCACCACTTACTGCATATTTGCCTGAACAGGAAATACTGCTTAATGAGTCTTTATTTCCTCCACGTAAGCGCAATGCTCCACCTGTAATAGACAAGTCTCCATTGACATTAATTCCTTTTCTGTCAGAACGTATATTAACACAGGTATTATCTACCTTAACTGCTCCTTTATCAGCTCTAGTAAAATCATTCTTACCTGGACGTTTTTTCGTTGCAAAAGAATCTGTTCCATTTGCTACATTAATACCATCCGCTGCTGAAGTTATATCAAGGTATCCTCCAACTAAATTAACATTGGTACTTTCAAACCCTTCAAAGCTTTTTTGAAGCGTTACGCTGCCACCATTCAAATCAATGCTGGAGTTTGATACAAATCCATCATCACCAGAAGACGCTATGACGCAGCCATTGTTTACAGCAATTGCATTACCCGCATATAACGTATCGTCTGCTGTATCAAATGTTAAGGAACCTCCATAGATTTGAATATCTCTGCCTGCCTTAAAACCTTTAGCAGTCATATTCTTCTCACCAAAGCTGCCCCATCCTTTTTCCGTGCTGGAAACGCCACTTCCGCCTCCTGCTGATCCATTAAATCCGCCATTTAAATAATAAATAGAACCGGTTGCATTGCAAATATTATATCCTGTTGTGAAAGTATAATTTCCACTTTCAATTCCAATAAATCCTTCTGACTCAACGGTACTTGTTGTTTTAAAACCGTTTCCTCCGCATTGAAGATTAAAGGAACCATTTTTGATAGAAAGACCTTTTGAAGCCACAATACCATCATCTTTTGACTGAATGTTTAGTACACCAGAACCAATTTTCATATCTGCATTACTAGATACTGCATCTTCATAGTTGCCAAGAACGGTAAGCTGTCCCTCTCCGTTAATTGTCAAATCACTTAGTGCTGTTATAGCTGCTGTCACGCCTTCATCTTCCTGTGTATAACTACTAGCATCTGTTAAGCTGTTCGTGGAACCTCCAGCTGCAGTAATAATTGCTTTCTTTGCTTGTCTTATGTAAATAACACTACCTTTTGTATTCGTTAAATTGACATTATCCAATACTAATCTGACATTTTCTGTATCATCTGAGTCTACTATAATTTTTCCATCTCCACAAGAACCAGTAATATAATAATTACCGCTCTTGGTTAAAGTAAGTGTCGTTCCATCAATTTTAACGCCTGCTTCTTCTGAACCATCACTTGTAATACTGCCATCACTTAATGTAATCACAACTGATTTTGACTTATCGTAATCATTGTACAAATCTGCCGCATCAAATTTATCACCTGTAAGTAATTCCACGTTTGTAATCTGATCTGCACCATTTGTCTGCGTAGTAACAACATCACCACTGGTTGATGATGAGCTATCACAAGCGCTTAATAAAAGTGCGCTTATGCACACAAGTACCATAAGCTTTTGTTTGCTTTTCATGTTTGAACCCCCTTTTATTATCTTCCATATTATTCGCCGAAACGAATGAATTTTCATGTTAATTATACCAATTCCCCTATTTCTTTACAACTTAAAACATCACTAATTCATAATATTTTCACAATTCTTCATTTCCCATGCCTCTTCGATTAACTGGTATTATTTTCTTTCTTTTTTTCCAAAGTTTTTCTGTTATTTGTGCAAATTATGTGATATTCTGTTTGCAAAATAACAAGAAAGGATACTATCGTGAAAGAAAGAAAATATAGTTTATTTACTGCGATTTGCATGATTACTGGCATTGTAATTGGCTCAGGAATTTTCTTTAAAGCAGATGATATTTTACACTATACTCATGGAAATATGCTGTTAGGAATTCTTGTCTTTATTATTGCCTCAATCGCAATCGTGTTTGGTTCTTTAACCATTTCCCAACTTGCCATGCGTACGGATCGTCGTGGAGGCATCATTGCTTATGCAGAAGAGTTTATAAATACAGACATTGCTTGTGCATTTGGCTGGTTTCAATTATTCGTATACTTCCCAACATTAATCTCAATTGTAGCAGAAGTGGCAAGCATTTACCTATGCCAGCTTTTTGCAATAAATCCTTCATTGGAAATTAAAACTTGTATTGCTATCTTAATTTCCATTGCTATCTTCGGAATGAATATTTTCTCCGCAAAATTTGGAGGATATATTCAGAATGCCACTATGATAATTAAACTAATTCCTCTACTAGTAATTGCGTTGTTAGGAATTGTTCTTGGTAATCCAGGTGAAATCGTACAAAATGATATGATGCAATTTGGCCAAACTGCCAAATCCTTTACTTGGATTGCTGCATTTGCACCAATTGCTTTCTCATTTGACGGCTGGACTGTTTCAACCACTCTGTCCCATGAGATTAAAAACAGCAAAAAGAATCTTCCGATTGCGTTAACGATTGCACCAATTCTGATTCTATTTGTTTATATTGCTTACTATGTTGGTATTACTTCTCTATTAGGAACAGAATCTGTATTAGCACATGGTGATTCCAGTGTTTATATTGCAGCAACTCAGTTATTGGGTTCATTTGGTGCTAAATTAGTACTTATATTTATTGTAATATCTGTACTCGGAACACTGAATGGTCTTGCTCTTGCCTATATTCGTATGCCATATACACTGGCTTCTAACAATATGTTTCCATTTAAGAAAGTTCTTTGTAAGTCCCAAGACGAGAACACCAACTTTTCTGTGGCTTCAGGGGTATTAAGCTTGGTAATAATGCTTATTTGGACGATATTTAACTATGTAGTGAAGAAATTAGACGTTTCTGCAGATATTTCAGAAGTTTCCATCTGTTTAAGCTACCTGACTTACATTATACTGTATTTTACTGTTATCCGTATGGCAAAACGTGGAGAAGTACAAGGAATCTGGAAGGGCTATATCAATCCTATTTTTGCAATTATTGGTTCTATCATTATTTTTAGTGGCACCTTAACGAATCCACTATTTGAAGTTTCGATGGTTATCTTTTGTGGAATTATGATAGTTGGATACTTCTATTCCAAAAAGACTTCTCGTTAATGCATATTTAGCCCCACAAGGGGCTTTTTTCCTTGCCTTATGAATAAGTTTAATAAATAATATTGAAAATAATAAAAGCTGCTACTTCACCTGCTTGTGAAATGGCAGCTCTATCTTATTTTGCTTCATACACTACTTTTCCATTACATATTGTATAATGCACTTTTCCATTCAATGTTGCACCAGAAAATGGTGAATTGCTTGCTTTTGACACAAATCCATCCACTGTCCACTCCTCATCTGGATCAAATATCACCATATCCGCACATTTTCCTGGTTCTAAAGTTCCATAATCAAGCTGATAAAGTTTTGCTGGATTTAAAGTCATCTTTCCAATCAATTCTGGCATCGTTAAGTGTCCCTTTTTCACAAGATTGGTTATTCCCAGTGCTAGGGAAGTCTCTAATCCAATAATTCCACTTGGTGCCTGAGTAAATGGTTTTTCCTTTTCCTCTTTCGCATGTGGTGCATGATCCGTTGCAATGATATCAATGGTTCCATCTTTTAATCCCTCAATAATTGCCTGCTGGTCTTCTTTTGTACGAAGCGGAGGATTCATCTTAGCCAATGTCCCGTGCTCTAGCACTGCAGACTCATCTAAGCTGAAATGATGGGGCGTTGCTTCTGCAAAAATAGAAGCTCCCATTGCTTTATACATTTTCACTAGTGCTACAGAATTCTTCGAACTTATGTGCTGGATATTAACGGTACAGCCTGTCTCCAATGCAAGCATTCCGTCTCTGGCAACCAAGATATCCTCAGCTAATGCACTGGCACCACCAAATCCTAGCTTTTCAGATACTACTCCTTTGTTCACTCCACTGTTTTCAATAAAATTCTGGTCTTCCTCATGAAAACTAAGTGGAACATCTAACCTTTTCGCTTCCTTCATGGCTTCATATACAAGGGTTTCACTCATTAGGGGAATCCCATCATCAGTAAATCCTATTGCTCCATGGATTTTCAATTCTTCCATATTCACTAATTCTTCCCCTTTTAATCCGATTGAAATAGCTGCAGAAGGGATAACATGAATACCGGTTTCTTTTCCTCTGTTTAATACATACGCAAGCGTTTCCACATTATCTACGGCTGGTTTTGTATTCGCCATAGTAATTACCGTTGTAAATCCACCTTTTTTTGCTGCATTAGCGCCTGTTATCGTATCCTCCTTGTATGTAAATCCTGGATCACGAAAGTGTACATGAACATCTATTAAACCTGGTGCAACCATCATTCCTTTTGCATCGATTACCTGCTCAAAATCTGCATCTTGATAGCCATCTCCAATTTCTTTTATCCTGCCATCTTCTATTACAATACTTTTCTGTTCTATTGTCATGGACTCTGGGCGTACCAAAGTTCCGTTCTTTATAAGGATCATATTCTGCCTCCAATGTTCTTTTGCCAACTAGTCTATCACACTTCTTTTTTCGGTGCAAACTGGATATCTAAACACTTTGTGCATGTTTTTTCTTATTTTGCTAATAATTCTATTAGATAATTTTCAAAAAAGGTGGCAATGTTACGATATGAACTGTTTTAGCAGATTATTTAAGAACGATTCAAAAAATTCAAAAAGTTCCAATAAAGAATCCGACGGTTATCGCTTTTTTTCTCCTGTTAGGGGACTTGCAAAAAGTATAACAGATTCGAAAGACCCAGCTTATTCGCAAAAACTTGTTGGCGATGGAATTATGATTTTACCAGCCGACAATAAAGTCTATGCCCCTGTAGACGGAAAAATAGAGTTTATATTTCCTTACCGTCATGCCTTTGGTATCCGAACTTGTACTAATCTCGACTTATTTCTTCATATTAGAATAGGGACTGAAAAACTAAAAGAAAATGGTTTTCAAATGTTTGTAACAGAAGGTCAAGAAGTGAAACAGGGTCAGCTTATCGCCGAATTTGACTTAGTGAAATTGAAAAAGCACGCCATATCCCCTGCTCTATCTGTCCTCATTACTAATCTTCCCAACACACAAAGGTTACTCTCTTATACTGATAAAAATGTAACATTGGAAGATATTATCTTCGAAATCCGATGAATTTCTTCCATAGAGATATTGACACATCAAGTAGTTTGTACTAATATATAATAGTATGTTTACATTAGTACGTCCGTGTCCGGCTTAATGTAAATACGTTGACTTTGACAGGTCAACAAGCAGTAACGTCGCAGATGCGATAAGTAAAAAATAGTTTATGAATAATTTTGGAGGTGCTCGAATTGGCTAACATTAAATCAGCGAAAAAGAGAATTTTAGTAAATCAAACTAAGGCAGAAAGAAACAAGGCAATCAAATCTAAGGTAAAAACATCTATTAAGAAAGTTTATGCTGCAATTGATGCAAATGATGCAGAAGCAGCAAAAGCTGCATTAAAAGATGCTACTGTAGAAATTGATAAAGCTGCAAGCAAGGGCGTTTATCACAAGAAAAACGCTTCTCGTAAAGTTTCCCGTCTATCCGTTGCTGTAAACAAGTTGGCTTAATAATAGATCACTCTTCCGATTCAGCTCCAGAGGGCAGTCGTGCTGCAACTGTCTGAATCACAAAAGCGCTCCCCCATCTGTCAAATGGGGTTAGCGCTTTTTTGTTTACAATATTGGTATTCATATCTTCTGGATACAGGAAACAAATTTCGTCACAATATTGTGGACAGCTATTCAAAGGATTTTGCCTAGAGCGTTGAAAATGTTTATCTAATAGAACTTCTTCTAATTATATTTTGCTGGAGGTAATATTTCTTCCTCTTTCTCTATGACGGAAGCAACTGTTACGCATCAATTGTCCATCTTAAAAGAGGCAGGCTTAGTTCGAACAGAAAAAAACGGAAAGTTTGTATTCTATGAATTTTATTTTAATCGAACCGTTCCTGCTGAGAGTTCTTCCACACTGCAATCTTGCAGCTGTACAAGTAAATGACACTGGTCAGTAATCGCAATTGCCCTGCCTTCCCTATCTCCATCTCTTCTCTCTATTACAACATCCTTTCCTATTAAACAAGAACGCTTCTTATATTCCTCTAAAAATGATTTTCTATCTAAATTCAGATAGAAATCCCAAAACTGCATTAATACTTCTGCTGCCAGTTGACTTCTCACATCTGTCTCTGTCTGATTAAAAACACAGTCTGTTTCATTTTCCAAACCTCTTGGAAGTCCTCGCTCTGGCATTTTCACATGAATTCCAATTCCTAACACTACATAATCAAGCTTGCTTGTTTCAATATTACAGGAAGCCTCTGTTAAAATTCCGCAAACTTTCTTATTATCGCAATAAATATCATTTACCCACATAATTTCAGCCTTTCGGCTTGATACAACCTCAATAGACCTTGCAACCGCAACTGCTGCTGCTGTGGTAATATTGAGTGCCTGTTCCACCTTCACATCCGGTCTTAATAAAATGCTCATATAAATTCCAGTTCCTTTTGGAGAATAAAACACCCTTCCAGACTTTTCTTTACCACAAGTCTGTTCTTCTGCAATTACAACCAGTCCCTCCTTAGCGCCTTGAAAAGCCTGCTGCTTTACCAGTTCATTGGTAGAAATAACACTCTTCTCCACCTGTAATTGAAAAATTCCATTTTCATCTGATAAATATTTCTGGATGCTTTGTTCCGATAATATATCATTGTATTCTGCTAGACGATACCCCCTATTCTTTACCGCATCAATTGCATATCCTTCTTGTTCTAATGACTTTATTGCTTTCCATACGGCATTACGGCTAACTTGCAGCCTACTGGCAAGTTCTCCTCCAGATATGTACTCGCCTCTATGATTTTCTAAGACTTCAAGGGTCTTTTGTTTTACACTCATATGAACTCCTCTTTTCTGATATGCTTCCTTTCATACAAATCTTTTATCTCTGTTCTGAATGGTGCTATTATATCACAATTCTGAGACATGGAAAAGCAAGGAATCCTCTCTAACCAAAAATAAACAATTTAGTGTCTTCCCCATCTTGACGATATAGTTTACGCAATAAGTGAATCACAAATTACATGGAGGAAAAAGAAATGCTCTTTCAGAAATATGTAGCAGTCCTATTATTGATTACCACATCGCTTACAAACATTTTCCATAACATTAATGTAACGGCGACCACTAGGACATCAATTACAAAGCAGTCTGCAATCACACAGACAATACGCATAACAATGGAGCACGAAGAAAAGATTACCTGTTTCTTCGAATCCCCTGTTACCGCAAATACACTAGCCGCAAGTCAAATAAAATCCTATCTTAAAGATGGCAAGAACTACCTTTTGCTGCCTTCTTATGCAACTCTTGCTTCTGTTCGATTCAACCTTGAGACAACCAATGAAACCGCTGCTTTTTGGAATGGTACTTCCATACAGCAAGGGAAACCAATAGAAGTCAACCCAGGGGAACACATCCTAAGGATTAATGAAAAACAGTATCCTATCATCATTCAGCAATCCGAACATATAGGGGCCATGTTTATAACCACAGATGATGACTTAGATTACATTCATTCCAACAAAAACAATAGAACAACTGGGAAAATGTCACTTCTTACTGAAACCGGACTAGTGGAATATGATGACACTCTAACACAGGTGAAAACTAGAGGGAATACAACATTTTATAATGCTAAAAAACCTTATCAGATTAAATTGTCCCAGCCTGCCTCTCTTTTAGGAATGGGGCAAGCAAAAACTTGGATTTTATTAGCCAATGCCTATGATGAATCTGCAATCCGGAATAAACTTGTCTATGATTTAGCTAAAAAAGCAGGACTCATGTACACTCCTAATGGCAATTGGGTCGATTTATATATTAACGGCGAATATCGCGGCAATTATCTATTAAGTGAAAAAGTTGAAATTGCTAAAAACAGAATTGATATCGCTAGTTTAGAAAAGGCCAATGAAAAAGCCAACCCTGGCACTGATTTATCTGCTTTACCTGCATTTGGCTCTATGGAAGGTCAGCCTGGCAAGAGCAAAGGTGTTCTTATTCCAACAGAACCATCTGACATTACTGGCGGTTATCTTCTTGAAGTGGATGTTCTTCACCGCTATGCAGAAGAAGCCAGTGGCTTTGTCACCTCTCGTAACAAACCTGTAGTGATAAAATCCCCGGAATATGCCTCTAAAAGACAGACAGACTATATAAAGGATTTGTTTCAAAAGTTTGAAGATGCCCTATATACAGAAGATGGTATCCATCCTGTAACACAAAAGTCGTATTCCGAATACTTTGATATGGAATCTTTTGTGAAACGTTATATCATTGATGAAATCTCTCGAAATGTGGATGCAGGTGTTACAAGCTCCTTCTATTATAAACCAGAAGGAAATGATATGCCTGTTTATTCTGGTCCCTGTTGGGATTATGATACCAGCCTAGGCCGCTTCTGGCCACCAGCCTGCGAACCCGAAGGTTTAGGCTATGCATACTTTTCTGCGGATGAGACCTACAACTGGTACGAACAACTCTATAAACATGTAGAATTCAGAAACTTAATTAAATCTATCTATAATGAAACGTTTAAACCTGCTTTAGACCAACTAATGAATAATACAATTCCTCAGTATCTAGATCTTCTAGGACCTTCCCTTCGTATGAATGCAGCAAGATGGCCAGGTGATAGCGATTCCATTGGATACGACAAAGATCAGGAAATCGTCATTTCTTTCTTACAGGATAGAATTGCATGGTTAAATGAAACTTGGACAAATGAACCAGAGCCTATACCATCCATTACACCCAGTATAGCTCCATCCCCTACAGCTGTTCCAACTACAGCTCCTAGCGTAGCACCTAGCTTACTTCCTAGTGTTTCACCAAGTATAAAACCGACCCAAACACCTGCCATGGCTCCTACTGTGAACCCAACTGTCCCCCCTGCCGCTACACCATCCATGATGCCTACCGTTATACCTACTGTAGCACCAAGCATCGTTCCTAGTGCAACAGTACCTGACACACCACCTATTGTGGCTCCATCTGCAAAGCCAAGCATTACACTCAATAAATCTTCTGTAACACTTTATGAAACTGGCAAGAATACTACTCAGTTAAAAGCTGCCGTTCAAGGACAAAGCAAAGCGGTAACCTTTAAAAGCAGTAACTCAAACATTGCTAAAATAAGCAGTACAGGTACAATTACCGCAATAAAACCTGGAACCACAATTATCACTGCAAAAGCAGCTAATGTAACAGCTACTTGCAAGGTAATCGTAAAAGCTACTTCCCTTAAACTCAATAGGACGGAAGCAGTTATTTATACGGTGAATAAAAATACATTTCAGATGAAACCTACAACCACTGGTTATAGTCAAACCATCTCCTACACAAGCAGTAATTCCAAAATTGCTACGGTTAATCGAACTGGTAAAGTTACTGCAAAAAAAGCTGGTTCTGCCATCATAACCATAAGTGCAAACGGTCGAACTGCAAGATGTAAGATAATTGTGAAGAATCCTACTCTTACTATATCAAAATCCAAAATTACAATACGAAGGAAATCGAAAACAGCCTTAAAAGTTAAGGCGACCCCTTCAAACAAAGTAACCTTTACTTCTTCTAATTCCAAAATTGCTACCGTATCCAAAAGCGGTGTAGTAACTGGTATTAGAACTGGAACTGCAACCATCAAGGTAAAGTGTAATGGAATTGTTAAATCAGTGAAAATTACTGTAAAAAAGTAAATTTTCTTTTTCTAAAAGGGCTAACGGACAAGTAAACATTGTCCGTAGTCCTTATTCATTTTATAATAAATGTAACAATAAATAACCCAAAGTAATGAAGCCGAAACAAAATAGTAATATCTTCCTGTACGAATTAAAGAAAATTTAATGAAATTAACAAACTTTTGCAACCCTTTTTTCTGGATTACTTTGTATAATAAATATCGTTCCTTGAGAGGAACAAGAACAAAGTATATTTTAGAAAGGTGAGAAAGAGTTATGAAAAACCAAAAATTAGTAACAGGTATTGTAATGTGCAGTATGATAGCAGGTATCGCAGCAGCTGGAAATATCACTGGGCAAAATAATAATGTATTTGCTTTAAGTGTTACACAAAAAGGAGTTAGCAGCCAAGTATCAACTGCTTCAACAAAACAATCTGTTCCAACATATAAGGATTATAAAAGTTTTACCAGACTACATAACGCAAAACTTGATTGTAAATTCAAGAGTACATATAATTCCAAAAATTTCAGCAAGGACTATACCATCAAGGGAACTTATGATTTAAATCAAGATGGAAAGAAAGATAAAATTACATTTCGTTATAACGGGGATACCCTCAAAATGAAGTTAACTATTAATGGTTCAACGCTAAAAGATGAAATACCTGCTCCTGAAACAGCATATGTAGTTGATGTGAATACCAAGGATTCCTACTACGATTTGGTTTTATATGATAATGGAATGAGTGACGATCCAACTTATCATTTCTACCGTTATAACGGAAAAACAATTAAATACCTTGGTGCTGTTGGTTCCTATGTAGCAGGTGCAATTAGTTTTGATGGCAAGGGCCACGTAGCTGCAAAAGATTCTTTCCTCAACAAGTTAGATGCTCCAATGCTAAAAGGATACTATGCTCTAAAGAAAAATAAATGGACATATCATGATTTCGATTTATCCAAAGCGGAACAGAAAGAATATACAATATCCGCAAAAAGGGTTGAAGCTTATTTTGCAGAAACAAAAAAGAAACTAGATAAATTTGAACCTACTTGGAGTAAAAAACAGCAAATCACACTTCATAAAGGTGATAAAATTACAATTAAGAAAATCGGTGATTATGAGATGTATGAAGTGAAGTTAGCTGATGGCCGTGTTGGGGTACTGTATTTCTGGATTGGAGATTGATTTTGATTTATTTCATGACTGCTTAAATGTATATAGCCAACCTGTCAGTAAGCAGATTGGCTATATTGTTCGTTTTTTGCTATAAGAAACAACTGAATATCTAACTCATTTTTTTCACATAAACCTTACATTTTGTCCTCTTATTTCCCATTATCACTGTAACAGTGGCGCTGCCCTCTTTTCCTTGAGCCTCAATGTAAATTGAATTATAACCATCAATCTCTGCTGTTACCACATTTGCATTACTAGTAATACACTTAACATCGTAATAGTCGTTCGCACTATATGGTTCTGTTACAAAGCTTAGCGAACAGCTTTCATTCGTATTGAGTTCTATTTCCTCTTCTTCAAATTCGAGCCATTCTATCTGTGGTTTTCTCACGCTTACCTTACAGCTATACTTTTTATTATGTACCATCGCAGTAACTCTTGCCGTTCCAACGGATTTCGCAGTCAATTTTCCATTTTTCACACAAACAATGGAACTATCGGATGATTTCCATCTAACATGAAAGGAACATCCCTGTAATTTAATTGTCTTTGACTGGTTAGGCTCTAATACAACACTTTTTTTACTTAAGACTGGCGATTCTACAATTATTTTACAAGTCTTTTTTGTTCCACCGGCTTTTGCCGTTATTGTTGTTCTGCCTTTCCCTACTGCAGTGACTTTACCTTTAGAGGTTACTTTTGCAACATTTTTATTATTGCTAGACCATGTCACAGACTTTGAAGTTCCACTTACTTTTAATTGAAAATATTCCCCTTTCAATAAAGTCTTTTGGGTTTTATTGATTACTATGTGTTCTTTCACCACATGATGAGATGTTCTTGATGAGTTAGACTTTGAGCTACTAGAAGAACGATTGCTTGGTTCCCCATTTGGAAAGCACTTTTTGCACGGCGTTAAACCGTATGATTTTGCTTCTGATAAAGCTGCAGGAAAATATGTACCATTACCACACTTGTGGGTATGATATTTGCTTCCTGTACGTGTAATATATACCGTTCTTTCTGCCTGAATCGTTGTTGTGTTGCCTACTGGCACACCACCAATCCCTACCTGCAGCATCATTACAACGAGTAACAGTCCAGTATACATTTTTTTCTTTAGATTTGTGTTCTTTAAATACTCCATTTTTATGCATTCCCTCCTAATGTTACTTTTACCGCACTAGTTTAACATATTATAGATATTTTGTCTAATCTCTGTAAAGATAATTTAAATAGAGCCACTCATATCATCTTTTAATGCAAACATCATCATTGCTCCTGCTGCTGCAATTGCCCCCATTACAAGAAATGACTGCTGAATTGTTATCCATTTGAGCATGCTTCCAACCACGATAGGAGAGATACAATATCCCGCGTCACGTATCAAAGAAACAACCGAATTAATCCTTCCAAGGTGTGTTGCCTTTGCATGATTGGCAACAAAAGCTGCTGCATTCACCGCACCTAAGATCTCGCCTATTGTCAACAAAACAATTCCCACCATATATCCATATAAATGACGGCTTATTGCCATCACCATAAAACATCCTGCATAGCATAATCCTCCTACTGCAAGAACATTTTTCACTTTCATGTTTTTTGTAATATGTACGAGAAACGGTGTGAAAAAGATAACGATTAAGGCATTGATAGATGACACCAAACCAAACAGTTCTGCCCCTCTATCTCCAAACACAGAATCCATACCAAGAGGAATTCCAAAGCCGAACTGCTCATACACAAAATTATATAGACTCAAAATTAGTGCAACGATTATTAGGATAGGAGTTTCTCGTAATACTTCAAACACATTCTGCCTTACTGCTTCATTCTGCTCGTCTATTTGTTTCTGTCTCTTTCTAACGCTTTCATGTTCTTGTACCAAAAGTATAATTAATATTACTGCTATAAATGTTGTAATTGCATCACCAAGAAATAGTATTTTCAAGTGTTTTTTAAACAGTAAACCTCCAACAACGGGCGCAATGGCAGATCCAACGTTTGTTCCCATATACAATAGTGAAAATGCTGCCTGACGATTATGTACCTCTGTGTAATCCGTTACCATAGCGTCATAGGCAGAACCAGAGAAGGATGAAAAACAAGCTCCCAGAATCAAGGTATATGCCAAAAGTTTTGTAACTGGCATGAATGTGCATGACAGAAAAGTAAGTGCTGACAAACCAAAGAAAAAGCAAATTACTTTTTTTCGTCCTGCTGTGTCAGCCAATTTTCCTCCTATCAGAACACAAGGTGCTTGTAAAGCCATTGCAATGGTAATCAGTGCGCCAGCCTCTGTAGAACTCATACCAATTTTCTTCGTTAAAATTAATGTAAGCAATGGTCCAATAAATCTGCCTAAACTATTAATAATCTTCGATATAAATAAGATATAAATCTCTTTCGGTAACCCGATATAATTCTGTATAACAGGCATAATTTTTTCTTTCGAACTTCTCATCTTTACCCTCCCATTATGTAAATATGACATACATTATAATGGCTCTATAATAAATGTTGGGGTATGTGAATGAACTCATTCACAACTCCGGCAT
>CALFNR010000185.1:0-10898 GCA_937903005.1 uncultured Lachnoclostridium sp.
TGACTTTAGGGTGTTTTTTGATGAATGCAATTTTTATTTTTGTATCCACAATGATGAAAAGTAATATAAGTGCGACACTATTAAATTTTGTTTTGATAATTATGCCAATGTACATAACAAGTTCAAATAGAGTTGTAAATTTAATCCCGATTATAGGAATGGAAGCAAACAATTATTTGAAAAATAATACTGGTTATATTGGGGCATGGATTTTTTATGTAATAGCGGGTATAGCATTTCTGATTTTAAGTCAAATAAGAATGCAAAGCCTATGCTTACGGAACTAAGAAAGCGATAATCGCTTTTTCTAAAGGTTTCAGAGGCGCTTGTATCATTTTGTAATAACTTTAGTTGAGAAAATAGGAGCAGCTAAAGCACCAATTTAATACCCTTTTCAAGTGTTTTGATTATCAATGTATTTGGGGAGGGTATTGCGGTTGACCAAACAATAGTTTATAATAAATGTTATTAGTGTTTACATAAAAAATAAGATAGGGGGATATCTATATGTCTAGTAGATATAATCTAGAAGCACAGCATAATAAAGGAAAGCTGCATGCTATTGAGCGTATATTACTCTTATTGGACAAGGATTCATTTCATGAAATTGGCTCAGGTATTACGAATTATAGTCCAGAAGCATTTCGTGGGAAAAAGTTTCCTTATGATGGTGTCATTACGGGTTACGGTACAATAAATGGGAGATTAGTATACTTGTATTCTCAGGACTTTACAGTTTGTGGTGGTACCTTGGGATTAAAACATGGTAGAAAAATCGCTCACGTTATTGAATTAGCCATTAAAAATAAATGCCCTATTATCGGAATCAATGATTCGGGTGGTGCCAGAATTCAGGAGGCAGTCAATGCTTTAGCCGGATATGGTGATATCTTTTATTACAATACTATGGCATCAGGATACATACCTCAAATTTCTATTATTGCTGGAGCATGTGCTGGTGGAGCTGTTTATTCACCGGGAATCACAGATTTTGTATTCGTAATTGATAATATAAGCAAGATGTTTGTAACAGGCCCAGATGTTGTAAAGAGTGTAACTGGACAAGTTTGTACAGCAGAAGAATTAGGTGGAGCACAGATTCATGCAACGAAATCAGGTGTTGCTCACTTCTATCATGATAATGAAAAGACATGTCTTGCACAAGTTCGAGATTTAGTAACACTGTTAGATCAAAATGAAATATATCCAGCGAAAAAGGAAGCTTCCATTAAAAAAAGATTTAGTAAGATTGATAGCATATTGCCAGAAGAATCAAGAAAGATTTATGATGTAAAAGATGTAATTAATGAACTTCTTGATAAGAATAGCTTTATGGAAATTCAATCTGAATTTGCTAAGAATGTAGTAGTGGGACTTGGAAAATTAGGTGAGATTACAGTCGGTATTATTGCAAATCAGCCACATTTTATGGGTGGTGTTTTAGATTGTAATTCAAGCGATAAAGCAGCTAGATTAATCCGTTTCTGTGATTCACAAAATATTCCTATTATTTCTTTGGTTGATGTTCCAGGATTCATGCCAGGAATCGAACAGGAACATATGGGAATTATCAGACATGGTGCAAAGCTTCTATATGCTTATGCGGAGGCAACAGTTCCAAAGCTGACTGTTATTTTAAGAAAGTCTTATGGTGGTGCGTACATTGGAATGTGTTCTAAGCATCTGAAAGCAGATTATGTATATGCCTGGCCAAAAGCAGAGATAGCAGTTATGGGTGCCGAAGGTGCGGTGAAGATTATTTATAAGAGTGCAATGAAAGGAATGGAAGCAGAAGATAAGAAAGTATTCTATAATGAAAAAGTGGCAGAATATAATCAGAGCTTCATGAATTCTACTACTGCAGTTGAGGAAGGCTATGTGGATGAAATTATACAGCCTTCAGAGACAAGAGATAGACTTTATCAGGATTTATTTGCACTTAAGAATAAGCAAGAATTCACAATTCAGAAAAAACATGGAAATATACCGTTATAGTACATAACAACAAAGTGTGAGTTTCTCACATTTTAAGCTATTAAAAAACAGCTGTTAGTGTGATGCCTAACAGCTGTTTTATTTGGGATTATTGTAACAAGACGATTGCCTTTGTCACTTACTAATTCAGTTCTGTATCAGCTGTTGCCTCAGCTGAACTTTCGTTATTGGATACTTCTTCAGACTTCGTCTTTGCAGCTTTCATATCTAATTCATACTGCATAAGAGCTAATTTTTCTTTCACTAACTCATCTTGGGTCTGAATCATATATGGCTGATTTGTGTCAAATTGGAATGTGTAATATTTCATTACGTTCCCGCTAACTAGCTTTATCTTGTCTTGAGTAATTAAATCAGGATCTTTTCTATATTGCTGGTTGTCATACATAGTTATTTTGTCCTCTAAGCTTTTGTCGTATTTTTGATGTGTGACCCCTTCCGTTAATTGGTTCAAATACTCACCCTCTTTTTTATCCCTACTGTAATTTACATTATACAAGAAAAATTAGGTATAATCAATAAAAAACTACTTCGTTGTCTGTTTTTGCAATTCCACTAAAAAGATAGGCATAACAGCAAGAATAAATACAATTACCCATTGCGATGAAGTTAGAGGAGTAACTTTAAATACCTTTGCGAGCGTAGAAATGCTGATAACCGAAACCTGTAGTAAGGTGCATATTATAAAGCTGATTACTAGTCTGCTATTAGAGAATAAACCTATTTTAAAGATAGAATGTTCACTTCTTACATTAAAGGAATGGAACAACTGGGATAGGCTAAGTACCGCAAAACACATAGTTCTGCCAAGTATCAGGTTAGCCGAGGGAAGTACTCTGCAACCTAAAACGTAGGCGAGTAATGCCAAAGAACCAATCATAAGACCCTCGATGATGATTTTGAGCCATAAGCCATCTGCAAAAATTCCTTTATCTGGTGGTATTGGCTTTCGCTTCATAATGTTTTTATCAACAGGGTCCACTCCTAGAGAAATAGCAGGAAGTGAATCTGTCACTAGATTAACCCATAACAGCTGAACTGCCACAAGTGGAGTTGAAAGTTTGAATAAAATGGCTACAAAAATGGTCATGATTTCTCCAATGTTACTGGAGAGCAGGAAGTGAATGGCCTTCTTAATATTTTCGTAGATTCCTCTTCCTTCACTGACTGCAGATACGATGGTTGCAAAATTGTCATCTTCTAATATCATGTCTGCAGCATTTTTTGCAACATCTGTTCCTGTAATTCCCATTGCACAACCGATATCCGCACTTTTTAGGGCAGGAGCATCATTGACACCATCACCTGTCATGGCAACAATGTTTCCGTTTTGCTGAAATGCTTTTACAAGGCGTACTTTATGTTCAGGTGATACTCTTGCAAATACTCCATAATGATCCACTCGTTTACATAACTCTTGGTCACTTAATCTATCAATTGCTTCTCCAGATAAAGCTTCTGAATCTTTGGAAATAATGTCAAGTGCCTTTCCGATGGCACATGCTGTCTGAATATGATCTCCTGTAATCATGACTGGTTTTATGCCAGCACATTTGCAAGTGAGGACAGCACTGCGAACCTCAGGTCTTGGAGGGTCAATCATTCCAATAAGACCAACGAATACCAAATCCGATTCAAGTTCGTGTCTGGTTTTAGTATTATCCTTAAATTTAAAAGAGGAAAGTGGTTTAAATCCAACAGCAATTACACGAAGCGCCTGTTTGGCTAATCCCTGGTTAAGAGATAAAATCTGGTTCATATGCTGTTTTGCCATATTGATGATTGTTCCATTATGATAAACTTTACTGCAATAACGAAGTAGTACATCAGGTGCTCCCTTTGTGATACTTAGATGCGTAAATGGCTCTGTCAGTCCAAGATAGCTTAACTCTTTCTGATACTCGTGTACGGTTGTCATCATCTTACGAGCAGAATCGAATGGAATCTCATAGATTCGCTTTTGCATCAGGTCAAGTTTGGTTTTATCTATGTTTTGTTTATAGGCAGCTAAGGCTAGCGCAGTTTCAGTTGGTTCACCAATTGCTTCAATGTTCTTTTTGTGTACTTGTAGTTTGGAATCATTACATTGAGCAGCGAGGGAAAGAATGGAAGCTGCAAAACTTGAATTTAGCTTTTCTTCTTTCTGATAGCTGGTTATGTTTGTTACTGTCATTTTGTTCTGTGTTAAAGTACCTGTTTTATCCGAGCAGATAACAGTTGCGCTCCCTAGTGTTTCAACAGCTGGAAGACGACGAACTACAGCGTTTTTTCTTGCCATTCTCTGTACACCTAGGGAAAGCATAATGGTGACGATAGCAGGAAGACCTTCTGGGATTGCGGCAACTGCGAGAGAAACACTAGTCATAAACATATCAAATGGTGGACGTCCCTGTATGGTGCCAAGAATAAAGATTACGATGCAGATTAGCAAAGCTGCAATCCCGAGAATCTTGCCGGTCTGTGCCAAACGTTTCTGAAGTGGTGTTTCTGGAATTTCATCATTCATAATCATTTGTGCGATGTGGCCGACTTCTGTATTCATGCCTGTTTCTGTGACTACAGCTTTTGCACGTCCGTATGTAACAATACTAGTGGAAAAGGCAAGATTTAGCCGATCTCCTACTATGGTATCAGGTTTTAAACGTATTGCAGCATTCTTCTCTACAGGATGGGATTCACCTGTTAAGGAGGATTCATCAACTTTCAAATTAATGGTTTCTAATAAACGGACATCTGAAGGAACATAATTTCCTGTCTCTAGAAAAACGATGTCTCCAGGAACCAGCTCCCTTGACATAACGGTTATTTCCTTTTTGTCTCTTAGTACCTGTGCTGTTGGGGCGGACATTTTCTTTAATGCCTCTAAAGATTTCTCAGCTTTTGCTTCCTGAATCACACCCATCAATGCGTTTAAAATGATAATGGCAAAAATAATGATGGGATCGACAAAATCAGTTTCTCCTTGAAGATAAGAAACAAAAAAGGAAATGAAAGCGGCTATGATTAATATAATAATCATAAAATCTTTAAACTGCTCAAAGAAACGTCCAATCAGGCTCTTTTTCTTTTTGCCTTGAATTTCATTATACCCATACTGCTTAAAACGTTTTCCAGCTTCTCTTGATGTTAATCCATTCTGGCTATTGGTTTGTAACTGTTTTATTGTTTCATCAGTACTAAGGTTATGCCAGAAAATTGAATTTTCCTTACTGTTTTGGAAAGCTGGAGTGCTGGTAAATTGCGACATAGTAAACACTCCTTCTTGGGATTACCTTAGAACAATATATGTACGAGGAAGGAATAATTATAACAGGCTAGAACAAAATATTTTTTTCTCGTCAATTGTATTGCTGGGGGAGCAGGTTATCTTTCAATGACATTGTGAAAGCAAAAGGTTACCAAGCACAGGTTATAAAAAATGTAAATTCAACAACCAATGGTACTCCAAGCATTGCAAATGGAGAGGAAAAGGTTGTACTAGCAGGTGTAACAGAGCAGGAATAGAAAACAAAAAACTAGCCGTGTCAATCATGGCTAGTTTTTGTTGAAATTAAATTCATTATTTATCCGAATCACTCTTAGATAACTCATTCTTCCATTCGGTCAGTTTTTCTTTGGTAGCTTTAATGGTATCACTACAGATACTAGGAAGTTCTCCTCCCCAGGCTTTGGCAGCTTGCTCGAATCCCTTTTCTATCGCTTCAATCATTTTATCTGCCTTAGATGGATCGCCTCCAGTAAGTGCCTTAGCAAACTCAACGAAACGGTCAGAGGTTTGTTTTACTCCCCAATAACCATCTTCTGCAACATCTTTCTTCGCTTGTTCCACAGCGGCTGGATCAACAGCTACTTTACCATCTTTAATAGCAGTGAATAATTCACATAAACTATTATAAGCTTTTCCTTGATTGCCGATTGATTTTTCAACTAAGGCAATTAACTGTTGTTTTCTGTTTTCAGCATCTTGTTTCAGCTGATTGACAAGAGCTGTATTCTTTTTATAAATCTGTTTCGTACTATCTTTTTTTGTTGTATTGGATTTCACAAATTCATCTTTTTTCTCAGTTGCCTTTGTTTCCTCCTTCTTGTCAGTTACTTTCGTTCCAGCAGCATATTGTGCTGTGTCAATATAACTTGTTTGTGTTTCAATTCCATTTACACCCATAATCATTCCTCCTTGAATTCACGGTTTATATTAGTTGTATCGGCATAAGGAAGATAAGAGTTTACACTTTCAGGTATAATCTATTTGCAAGTTCTGTTTCGGAATTTATAGATTAGAAAACTACCAAGAATGATAACAACGCAGATGATGACTATATGTTTGTATTTACCATAATAATAGGTAACTAGTTTCCAGTTACCGCCTAGAGTATAGCCTAGTCCGATTAAAAGAGCATTCCAGACAGAAATACCTGCCAAGGAGGCAATGCAAAACGAACTGTATTTTAAATCGAGGGCACCAGCAACAAAGGCGACATAGGTTCTGCATAGTGGAACGACTCTGGAAACACATACAAAAGTAATCCCTTGTTTCTGGAACTTTTCATAACATTTGTCGAAGGATGTTTTTGATTTTGGAAACTTTTTTTGTATTTTTAAGATAACAAGATTACCACCTTTTTTTCCAACAAAGAAACAAAAGCTTGTGCCGATTAAACCAGCTATGATACTGGCAATCAGAATGTAGAAATAGTGAATGTTCTGAGAGGCTGCAACTGCGCCGGAAAATGGAAGAACAATTTCACTAGAAACAGGAAAGCATGCATACTCAATCAGTATTAAGAAAAACATGGCAATCATGCCATATTCATAAATAAGGTTTGTAAAAAAGTCCATAGAAACTCCGTTGGGATTGGGATTGGTAAAATATATGGAAGTGGACACTATTTCATTCCATAAAAAGAAAAGATATCTTGTAAACTTTTACACATGTTTGCTCTTGTAAATAAAGAGTAAAGTAAATGCGTTTTATCAAAAAAATTTAGTTTTTTATTGACATAAACTGCTTTAAGAATGTATACTTTAATTAACCGATGACACGGAAGAAAAGGCATTATATGCGCCCACAGAGAGTTCCTGTTGCTGAGAAGGGAATGGAGATGCAGATTGTCAAATGGGCCGTAGAGGTGAACAATATTAGAATAGTGCGTGGTTATCCATGAATCAAGGTGGCACCGCGGGTGAATAGCTCGTCCTTGGCAGTTAAATCTGTCGAGGGCGTTTTTGCATAAAAAATCATAAAAGTGCGAACGGTCTGACAGAAATATTTGATATTAAGAGGAGGATATTTTTATGATTATTAATGACGCAGTGAAGAAGCTAGTTGCAAAAGAAGATTTATCACCAGAAATGGCTGAGAAGGTCATGGAAAGTATCATGAGCGGCGAGGCATCCGATGTAATGAAAGCAGCTTATCTAACCGCATTAAGCATGAAAGGCGAAACTATTGATGAAATTACCGCATCCGCAATTGGAATGCGTAAGTTTTCTAAAAAGTTAAAACACAGTGGAGATGTTTTTGAAATTGTAGGAACTGGTGGCGACTGCTCTAATTCTTTTAATATATCTACAACCGCATCTTTAGTCATTGCATCTGCTGGTATAAAGGTAGCAAAACATGGCAATCGGGCAGCATCCAGTAAAAGTGGTGCAGCAGATGTATTAGAAGCATTAGGTGTCAATATTATGCTTGAACCTGAAAAAATGGAAAAGGTATTAGAAGAAGCAGGTATTGCCTTTATGCACGCACAAGTGTATCATCAGGCAATGAAAAATGTAGGAGCAATCCGTAAGGAACTTGGAATCAAGACCGTATTTAATATATTAGGCCCTCTTACCTCACCAGCTTGTGCCGAGGTACAGGTAATGGGAGTTTATAAAGAAGAATTAGTAGAACCTATGGCAAGAGTTCTTGCAAAACTAGGTGTTAAGAAAGCATTGGTTGTTCATGGCATGGATGGTTTAGATGAGATTTCCTTAAGTGCGCCAACCAAAGCTTGTGAATATCGCAATGGTGAGTTTACATCGTTTATGATCGAGCCAGATAAACTTGGATTTACTATGTGCACCAAAGAAGACATTGTGGGTGGTTCTCCAGAAGAAAATGCACAGATAACCAGGGACATTTTAAATGGCAAAGAAGGAGCAAAAGCAGATATTGTAGTGCTGAATGCAGCGGCTGGTCTATATCTGGCAAGGGACGGAATTACATTAGAAGAAGCAATCAAAGAAGCAAAGGAATTAATTAAGAGTGGCAAGGCATTAGAAAAATTAAATCAGTTTGTTGCAGCGACAAATGCATAATGGTACATAAAATATATGAAATGATAGAAGAAGCAGGTACAAAAATTACGTATCTGCTTTTCTAATGCCTTAAGGAAAGCATTTATTGACAAGAGAGTAAAAGACAGATACTATATTAGTATCATAACGAATCATTATGCAAAACAATACCCTATGGAGATGAAACTATGAAGAAGAAAGTATTTATTGACGGAAGTTCAGGTACTACAGGACTTCGTATTTTTGAGAGATTTAGTGTACGAGATGACATTGAATTAATAGAAATTGATGAGGCAGTCAGGAAAGACCCCCAAGAGAAGAAGAAACTTATGAATCAAGCAGATATTGTATTCTTATGTTTACCTGATGCTGCTGCAAGAGAATCTGTCGCTTTAATCGAGAATGAAAATGTGATTGTGTTAGATACTTCTACAGCCCATAGAACCAATCCAGACTGGGCATACGGATTTCCTGAATTAAATGCAGGCCAGAGAGATAGAATCAGAAATGCCAAGAGAATTGCAGTTCCAGGCTGTTATGCGACAGGATTCATTTCCATGTGTAATCCTCTTGTAGCAGGCAAAATTATGCCAGCAGATTATCCTGTTGTTACATATGCCGTTTCTGGTTACTCAGGTGCAGGTAAAAAAGCCATTGCCCAATATGAGGCAGCAGAACGCGATAAAGAATTAGATGCCCCTAGAGTCTATGCTTTGACACAGCAGCATAAACATTTAAATGAAATGCAGAAAATTACAGGGTTAGAGAATAAACCGATTTTTACACCTATGGTTTGTGATTATTACAGCGGAATGGTAGTTTGTCTTCCTTTATATAGCAAACTGTTAAATGGAAAACAGACACCAGAAAGCATTCATACATATTTGTCAGACTACTACAAAGACCAGCGGTTTGTCCGCGTAATGCCATTTGGAAAAGAAGCAGATACCAATGGTTTCTTAAGCGGTAATTCCCGCAGTGGATGGGATGGTCTAGATATTTATGTGACAGGTAATGAGGACAGAATCCAGATTACAGCATGTTTTGATAATCTGGGCAAAGGGGCTTCTGGTGCAGCGATTCAGTGCATGAATATTGTACTAGGCTGCGAGGAAGTAAAAGGATTGAATTTATAAAACTGAATTTGGAAAGAGGGTATTTACCTTTGAATATTAAAGAAGCGTTAGTGGAAATGAAGGCGCAGAGCCCAGTTCTTGGGGCTACGCCAGTAGAAAAAAGAAATGAAGCATTATCCTATATTATAGAAGAATTAAAGGCAGACAGTGCCAAGATATTTAAGGCAAATGAAAAGGATTTAGAAGAAGCCCATAAGGCAAATCTTGCAGATGCCATTATTCAAAGACTAAAATTTAATGAGAAGAAATTAGAGGGTTTGGTAGCAGGCTTAGCAGATCTTATTAAGCTCCCAGATCCATTATTTAAAACAACATTAGCAAGACAGCTAGACGAAGGTCTTAATATGTATCGAAGAACCTGTCCTATTGGAGTTATCGGAATTATTTTCGAGGCACGTCCAGATGCTTTGGTTCAGATTTCGTCTCTTTGTATTAAGAGTGGTAACTGTGCCGTATTAAAAGGTGGCAGTGAAACATTCAATACCAACCGCGTGCTGTTTCAGTCCATTCAGAAAGCACTTGTTAGAGCTGGTATTTCTGAATATGTATTATTTCAGGCAGAGGAAAGAACAGAAATTTCCGAACTTTTAAAATACGATGAATATGTGGATTTAATAATTCCTCGTGGTTCCAATGCATTTGTTCGTTATATTATGGATAATACAAAGATTCCAGTATTAGGCCATGCAGATGGAAAATGTCATATTTATGTAGATACATCCGCTGACTTTGAAAAGGCGCTGAAAGTGATTGTGGATTCTAAAACCCAGTATGTATCGGTGTGCAATGCCGTAGAAGCATTATTGGTAAATCGTGCAATTGCCAAAGAATTTTTACCTTTACTTGCCAAGACACTTGCAGACAATAATGTTACAGTGAAAGGAAACAAAGAAGTGTCTGACTACATTAGTTGTGATGTTGTGGAAGATGCGGAATTAGTAAAAGAATATCTGGATTACATCGTGTCTGTTCGCATCGTGGAGGATGAGGCAGAAGCAATTCAGTATATTAACAAAAATGGTTCTCATCATACAGACTGTATTATTGCAGAAGATAAAGAAGCGGTTGCACAGTTTATGAGACTAGTTGACTCCGCAGGAGTTTACAACAACTGTTCTACTCGATTTGCAGACGGTTACCGTTATGGATTCGGTGCTGAAGTTGGAGTTAGTACCGTAAAGATTCATGCAAGAGGTCCTGTTGGATTAGAGGGTATGGTTACTTATAAGTATGAGATCTATGGTAATGGACATATCGTGGATGATTATGCTAGTGGAAAAAAGGAATTTCATTTTAAGGAATTGGAGTAAAATTGTGAAATAGAATGTTGAAGCATTATTAGGTTAAAGTTCACCTTGGCAGCTTATGGGCTGTAAGGTGGACTTTTTTTGTCACTATAAGAAAAAAGTTTTTGCTTAAGAGGTTACATTTATAGTGAATTGTAAAGTGAAATTCCATACCCACAACAAATTATAAGGTAGT
>CALFNR010000186.1:0-7899 GCA_937903005.1 uncultured Lachnoclostridium sp.
CAAAATATGGTTTTACAAAGGAACAGTTAATTGAAGGATTTAAAATCTTAAAACAAAAAGGTGTAAAACATTTTGGTATCCACTCCTTCTTGGCTAGTAACACTGTTTCGAACGAATACTATCCTATGCTTGCCAAAATACTATTTGAATTAGCAGTAGAATTAAAAGAAAAGACAGGCGCAGATATTAAATATATCAATTTATCTGGTGGTGTCGGTATTCCTTATACACCAGACAAAGAGCCAAATGACATAATGGTAATCGGTGAAGGAGTTCGTAAGGCATTCGAGGAAATTCTAGTTCCAGCTGGAATGGGTGATGTTTCAATTTTTACAGAACTAGGCCGTTTTATGTTAGCACCTTATGGCTGTCTTGTTACGAAAGCAATTCATGAAAAGCACATTTATAAAGAATATATTGGAGTCGATGCATGTGCTGTAAACTTAATGCGTCCTGCCATGTATGGAGCGTATCATCACATAACTGTGCTTGGTAAAGAAAATGCGCCTTGCGACCATAAGTATGATGTGACTGGTTCCTTATGTGAAAATAATGATAAATTCGCGATAGACAGAATGCTTCCAAAGATTGATATGGGGGATTATCTTGTCATTCATGATACAGGGGCACATGGTTTTTCAATGGGATATAATTACAATGGAAAATTAAAATCTGCAGAAATTCTGTTGCAGGAGGATGGTACAACAAAATTAATTCGTAGAGCAGAAACTCCAAAAGACTATTTTGCAACATTTGATTTTTGTGATATCTTGGATGGAGTAAAATACGAATAAGACCATAATAGATTAAAAGTTTGTTAGGATTTCTTTCATAATTAGTTATATGAAAGGAGTCCTATTCTTATTTTATGGAATTTTTATTAATTTATTTTGCCTAAGTGCCGATAATAAATATGAAGAAATAGAAGGGTTGTGGTGAAGATGAGAATAAACTCAATTAATAAGGTAGACCAGATCTACCGAAAAACAAGTGCTAAGAATAATGTTACAAGCACAAAAAAGACTACATCTGATCGCATCGAAATCTCCACAATGGGTAAAGATTTACAGATTGCTAAGAAAGCAGTCAGTGAAGCGGATGATATAAGATGGGATAAGGTGAATGACATTAAGAAACGTATGCAGTCTGGTACGTATAACGTTTCCTGTGAAGAAGTAGCTGAAAAGATGGTTGAAAGCTATTTTGACACTTCAATTTAAGTAGTATAGAAAAAGAGAGGTTTAGTTAGTGGCGAGTCTTATTGAAGAGTTGATTGATACATTGGAAAAAGAGGATAATATCTATGAGGAACTTCTTCCAGTGGTAGAAAAAAAGGCACAGATTATTATTAAGAACGACTTAGAAGAACTACAGCACATCACGGCTGTAGAGCAGAATTTTATAGACCAGATCACAGGTCTTGAACACAACAGGAATAAAATTATCTCTAACATAGCGATCGTTATGAATCGAAAGGTTGAAAGTTTGAATTTAAAGGCAATTGTAGCTATGTTAGAAAATCAGCCTACCGAACAGGAAAGGTTAGGCAATCTACATGATGCTCTTATTAAGAAACTCGACAGACTGAAGGAATATAATCTTCAGAATAAAGCCTTAATTGAACAATCATTAGAGATGATCGAATTCAGTATGAATGTAATACAAAGTGACAGGGTAGCACCTGTTAATAACTATAATAAATCTGCATCAACTCAGGATATTCCAATTAGCCAGATGGGAATGTTTGATGCAAAACAATAGAATGAATTTGAATTAAAATGCAGGTTAAGCCTGCATTTTATATAGAGAAAAACAGACATAATTGGAAGGCATATAGGGAACCAATTAATTTAGTTTATATAGAAGAGGTCAGATAAGTATGGGAAATATTATGACGAGTATGTGGACTGGTGTATCAGGACTCAAAGCAAATCAGTCAAGTTTGAATACAGTCAGTCACAACCTAGCGAATATCAACACAGAAGGTTATGTAAGACAGCAGATAGTAACAAAAGATACCATTTACAATACAATGGGAAATACACATATATCTATGTTACAGGTTGGATATGGTACTAATATTCAGGAAATTAGACAGGTTAGAGATGTATTTCTAGATAAAGCTTATCGCATCGAAGTTGGAAGACAAGGATTCTATGAATCACAGAGTGAAGCAACTCAGGAAATTGAAACGGTTTTAGGAGAGTTAGAAGGTGAGGCATTCCATGATGATATTTCATCCTTTCGAAATACATTACAGGAGTTAGCCAAAGAACCAGATAGTATCGTAAAGCGTGCTGCTGTTGTATCCCAAGCAAGTACGCTAGTTGAACGTTCTCAAAGCATCTATCAAGCATTTAAAAAGTATCAACAAAATCTTAATACCCAAGTACAGGATAAAGTAAATAGAATTAATAAAATCGGCAATCAGATTAAAAGTTTGAATGAACAGATTGTTCGTTATGAGTGTGCATCCGAGAATGCCAATGATTTACGAGATAGCCGTAACGCATTATTAGATGAACTCGGTGAAATGGTTAAGATAACATACTCAGAAGATTCCACTGGTAATGTGAACGTTAGCATTGAAGGAAGGCAATTTGTATGGGATAAAAGTGTTTATGGGCTCACAACAAAAATGCCAGATGATGAAGCGGGATTATTAGAAGTTGTGTGGGATGATGGGCAGAATACGCCTTTATACGATTTAACACAGCCATGTAAGAGCGAAAATAACTCTAATATTGGTTCTTTGAAAGGTTTATTAGTTGCTAGAGGAAATACAACAGCCAATTATACAGACATTCCAGTTCGTGAGAATTTCGCCTCAGAAGCAGATTTTAATGATGCAGTGAAAAAGTATAATGAAGAAATTAACTCTTCCGTTGTTCGTAATACGATGGCACAGTTTGATCAGCTGATTCATGGAATAGTAACAGCTATCAATGACGTATTATGTCCGAATGTTACTTTTGATAAATATATGGAGAATATGGGATTGGATAAGGGAGCGACGGGCTTATCTGTAACAGACGCAGACGGAAATAAGATTGACATGTTTAAGGTTCATGTATGGGATGAAAAGAATGCACCAGTTGGTATGGATGCTGAAAATACCCCTCGTGAAGAATTATTTGAAAGAAAATATACAAAACGTTACACAGAAGCAACGTTATCTTATACGGATGAGAAAGGTGTTGCGCAGACGAAAAAGGTATATATCTATAATGAGGAAGATCCTAAGGATATCTATTCTTTATATACGACAGATCAGATTCAAATTAATGAAAGAATGCAAAGGGAAGTATCCTTGCTTCCGCTAAGCAGTACAAGTAAAAATGGCAAAGAGGATGAATTTGCATTTGGCAAATGTCAGGAACTTGTCGATACATTTAACAAGAAAGGCTTTACGTTATCACCTAATCAGCTCACAAAATATACGTTTGCAGATTACTATACGGCTTTTGTCGGTGAAGTAGGGACGAAAGGAAAAACCTTTGAGTCTATGGCAACAGAACAGCAGACAGTAGCTAGTAATATTGACAATCAGCGTTCAACTGTTTTAGGGGTTTCCTCAGAAGAAGAACTAACGAATATGATTCGCTATCAGTACGCTTATGGTGCCAATTCAAAGTATATTAATGTAATCAATGACATGTTAGATACCATTATTAATTCAATGGGTTAATTTATAAGAAGAAAGAAGGGTAAAGTATGGCATCCACATTTTTTGGATTATCAATTGCAACATCGGGTTTGTATGCAAGCCAGGCGTCTATGAATACAACAGCTCACAATATTTCCAATGCCAATCGTGAAGGGTATACGAGACAGAATAATATTGTGAAAGCAAACAATGCAATTTCAACTAATAACACATATGGTATGATTGGTACAGGAGTTTATACAGATAGTATTGTCCAGATAAGAGACCAGTACTATGATACAAAATATCGTACGCAAAATGCTATCTATGGCAATTATTCAACACAGGAATATTATTTGCTTAGCATTGAAAACTGCATTAGTGAAGTAAATGCAGAAGGTATTACGAAATCATTTGATAATTTTAATACCGCAATGCAGGAATTGTTAAAAGATGCGGGTGACAATACTAAGAGAACTCAGGTTTCCAGTATGGCAAGTGGATTTACTGAACTTGTGAATTCCATGGCGAATACATTGGAAAAGCTGCAAAGTGACTGTAATGAAGAAATAAAAACTTCTGTAGAGCAGATTAATTCTCTTGCAGAACAGATTGCTTCTTTGAATAAGCAGATTAATACGATTGAATTATCAGGACAGAATGCCAATGACCTTAGAGATTCCCGTAATCTTTTATTGGATCAGCTTTCCATGTATGCAAACATAACTACATCTGAGACAACATTGGATAATGGAATGTCTACAATTTTTACAGTAAGATTGGATGGACAGATTCTAGTTGATAATTATGAGTACAATAAACTGGAAGTAAAACCAATGGATATTTACTATAATCAAAATGATATTGATGGTTTGTATAATATTGTTTGGAGTAACGGACAGGAATTTAATGAAGTAAGTGAAACATTAGGTGGAAAACTTCAGGCATTATTCCTAATGCGAGACGGCAACAACCTTGAAAATGTAACTGGAAAAGGGACAGGTGCCGCGGGAAGTACCAAATTAACATTAACCGATACAAATTGTAACGATTTAAATAAATTATATATACCAGCTGAGAATGGTGTGGTTAAAATTGGAGCAATGGAATATCACTATTCCAGTTTTAGCTGTACCGTCAAAGATGGAAAATACACCTATGAATTTGAATTGACAACTCCACTTTCAAAAGGAGTAAATGGAGAAGATGTTGAAATCGGAAAGAGTGTGACTACAAAAGGTATTCCATTTTATATGAATCAGCTTACTAATTTTGCAAGAACTTATGCGAGCAACTTTAACAAAATTCATAATGATGGTCAAGATATGAATGGAGATGCCGGGGTTGATTTCTTTACAGGAAATCAGGCGAATTCTACAAGGCAGTATGAATTTGATGATACAGTTAAGGACTTTACATTCAAATCGGTTGTGGACCCAGATGCAGATAAGAATGCCAATGACAATCTTAATGCAACATATTATAGTATCACTTGTAAAAACTTTACTGTCAATAAAACAATTGTGGGTGACCCTAACAAAATAGCATGTACTTCAAAAATTGTTGATGGTGTAAGTAAAAATGAGATACTTGAAAAGCTGGTTGGACTTAAAACAGATACGTCGATGTTCAAACAAGGTACACCAGATATGTTCTTACAGAAACTTACAACAGATTCTGGTACAGATGCGAAGAAAGCAACTATATTTACTAAGAGTCAGGAAAATATCCTTAAGGTTGTAGATAATCAGAGAATGTCGATATCAAGTGTTGACCAGGATGAAGAAAGTATGGATTTGGTTAGATTCCAGAATGCATACAACCTTTCATCAAAAGTAATTCAGACAATGAATCAGATTTATGATACGTTGATAAATGGTTTAGGTATCTAAGAGTAAACAGAAGGAGGGAAGAACGACTATGAGAGTAACAAGCAAAATGATGAATAGCAATGCTTTAAATAATATTAATCGAAATAAGACGAACTTATCAAACCTTGCGAATCAGTATTCTACACAGCAGAAAATACAGCGTCCTTCAGAAGATCCTGTTGTTGCGGTTCGTTCATTAAAATATAGAACCAGTGTGGCAGAGTTAGAACAGTATGCAAAAAAGAATGTTCCAGATGCTATGAGCTGGATTTCCAATACAGAATCAGCTTTAGCAAGTGTCAATGAAATACTTACCAGTATGAACACATATTTTAACCAGGGTGCCAATGATACCTTGGAGACATCAGAGCGTGATGCGTTAAAGCAGACATTAACAGAGTATAAGGATCAGATTTTCCAATGCTTAAATTCAGATTATGCAGGAAGATATTTATTTACTGGTTACAGAACGGATACATCTCTAACTTTTAATGAGCCTTCTAAGGATACTTTATATAAAATTACAGAACCTTTTGAGTTTACAGATATACAGACGTTTACGTATGTAAAAGCAGATTTGAATTTTGATGATACCACTACTGCAGTGGATTATGCAAGCAAGGCTGCAACATCACATAAAGGTTATAAATTGAATCTTGCTTACGATGATATCAAGGGAAAAGATGATGCAACTTACAAGCCAGTTCTTAGATATGGCGATAACGCTGCTGATAAATTGGATCTTGAAGTCGTTTCTGTGTCGGATAAGGATGCGTATGATATCGGTAGTAAAAAAGCTGTATTAATTCAAGAAACTGGGGAAATTATATTAAGTGAAGATACTTATAAAATGCTTAAAGATGCACCTAAAATTGAGGTTGACTACTACAAAGATGAATTTAACAAAGGAGAAGTAAGACCAGAGCATTATTTTGACTGTACAGCAACTGGTCCAGATAATATTCCGTTAAGTTATCAAAAGCCAAAGGATCAGCAAATTCAATATGAAGTAAACTTTAGTCAAAGTATTACAGTGAATACATTAGCCAATGACTGTCTTGATTTTAAAATAATCAATCAGATAGATGATATCATCAATCAGATAGAGCGTGTACAGAAAGTAGAAAATAAATTAAAAGATATTGAAAGTAAAATAAAAAATGGTACGTATACTTGTTCGAAAGATGATATAATGGAAGCGAAGACTCAGATGGAGAATGAGTTAGCATTAGAGAAAAGCGTTTTACAAGAAAAGTACGGCAATGGTATCACCACAACTACCAATGCGCAAGCTAGTGTAAATAAAGCAACTGCTGACTTGGGAAGCCGTTATAAACGTCTTGAACTTACAGAAGCTAGACTTGAGGACCAACTGACTTCTTTTAATGAAATGTTGACAAAAAATGATACAGTTGATATTGAAGATGCCATTGTGAATTATACTGCAGCATTGACTGCCTATAATGCTTCTTTAAATGCGACTGCAAAAATTGCACAGAACAGCTTATTAGATTTTCTATAAAATGAAAATCTGATATGCGAAAGGAGAATTGAGTGTGTTAATTAAGACAAGATGTTTTGGTGAAGTCGAAATCGAAGAAAGTAAAATTGTGGATTTTCCAGAAGGGATATTGGGCTTTGAGGATTTGAAACGATACACACTGATATACGACATAAAAGAAAATGGAGAGAAGGCTAAAATTGCATGGTTACAGGCTGTAGATGAACCTGAGCTTGCGTTGCCGGTAATTAATCCGTTTGACGTGAAGAAAGACTACGACCCAGTTATTCGTGACGCATTATTGAAAAATTTGGGTGATATAAATTCTGAGAATGCCGTAGTGCTATTAGTTGTAACCGTGCCAAGCGATGTCACAAAAACAACAGCTAATCTGAAAGCACCAATTATCATTAATTCAGATATTCGAGTAGGGGCTCAGATAATTACAGAAAATAGGGATTACGTTATTAAGTATCCGATTATAAATACGAATGATAAGGGGGAAGAGTAATGCTAGCCTTATCAAGAAAAGTGAATGAATCCATAGTGATTAATCAGGATGTAGAAATAACAATTTTGGAGATCAAAGGCGATCAGGTTAAGATTGGTATCAATGCTCCAAAAAGTGTACCTATTTTCCGAAAAGAAATTTATCTGCAGATTAAAGAAGCCAATAAGGAATCAGCAGAAAGCTTGAGCAACGTAAATAAATTAAAAGACTTATTATAATAATTTGAAAGAAAGATGTCTGATTTAGGGCATCTTTTTTGATTGAAACATCTTACTATAAAAGGAAATTTTAATCGGATATTATATCCTAACTATAAAGTTCTGCGTTTACTATGACGATAAATAAGTTAGGAAAATGAGATAATGGATTA
>CALFNR010000187.1:0-17188 GCA_937903005.1 uncultured Lachnoclostridium sp.
AGTGATAGAGCATGATTCAAAGAATCATACCCCAACACTTGACATAGAGCCAGATTTTAAAACTTATCTCTTGGTTATTACTAACTCATAATAATTATACACGAGCTATTTTATAGTAAATACGTGAAGTTATAAAATAAACCAATGTATATACTACAATAAAAAGAATGCTTATAACAGCTACACATACTTGGAACAAAGATAGATCAATTGTAATAACCATCCCAAGAAACAGCCATACAATCTTCAAAGCAACACACATGTTTATTATTGCAAAGAAAACAGGTGTAAAAAAGACAAACAATACTTGCTTGTTAATACATGCATTTACCTCTTTTTCAATCATTCCGACTTTCCGCAATATTCCATAATGTATTCGATCTTCATATCCTTCTGAAATCTGCTTATAATAAATGATAATTGTAGTAACACATAAAAATATAACGCCTAAATAGAATCCGACAAATAACAAGCCTCCATACCTTGCCATAAAACTTTGTTTCTCAATACTCTTTAAATTTCCGCTATTCAGATGAATTTTATTCTTCCTTAAACCAGCCTTAAGCTGCTTTAAAAATACTTCTTGCTGAGCTCCATTTTTATTCAAGTCCACACCAAGATATAGTTGACGTATTGATTCGCCACTGTTTTCATAGTGTGCTGAAAATTCCTCGGTTGGTAATACAACAAACGAATCACTAAACATCTCCATAGTAGGATCCTTAGTGTAACTTAACAGAGTAGTTTCGGGAATACCCTTAATAGAATATGTAACCCCTTCTATTACAATATTCTTCTCATAATAACCTATTTCATCATAATACAGTATTTCATTTTTGCCGAGTGTTATATTATTTTTTGCTAACTTATTGTATGCACTTAGAGGAATGAAGTAAATGTCACGATACTGACTAAACCTTCCAGTCCAATCATCAAAATCATTTAACTTATTTCCACTTATTTCTAAGGTTGTATTTGCAAAAGGCAACAAAACCATCTGCTCAATTTCTACATTGGAAGTTTCTTTTACTTGATTCACAAGTGTTTCCACTTTATCATCAGTAGCCTTGCAATCAGAATCAACTACAAATTTAGCGTCAAAGGGATAAACTTGATTAATACTTGTTTCACCACCTACATATAAAGCTGCCCCTGCTGCAAATACAAGTAATGCGCCTGTTGATACTACACATATAGAGGCAAGACCAACTGCATTCTGCTTCATTCTATAAAGCATATTGCTTATACTAACAAAGTTTGTTATTTTGTAATATATTTTCTTATTGCGTTTCAACATTTTCAATAAGACTATACTAGCAGACATAAAAATAAAGTAAATGCCCAAAATTACCAAAGCTGTTGCCAAAAACATAATGTTAAATGCCGCTCCTGTACTATCGCATGAAAGAGCCAAATAATACCCTGCCCCTAATGATATAAAACCAATCAGTAATGATAGAAACTTTATCTTCGGTTCTTTTTCTCCATATTTGTGACTATACAATATTTGTATCAAATCCAGCGAATAAAGTTGAATTATATTATAAGTTAATACTATTAAATATATAATTTCTGCTACAACAATCGTATGAATTACCGCTACCCTTGATATATTGGCGTACTCTAGATTATTCTGCCTAATCAATCGAAACAGAATCTTTAGCATTGCTTTATCTGACACTATTCCCAAAAGTAAACTTGTTACAATGGCAGCACTAGAAACTATTAAATTCTCAAAGAATATGATCTTGGCAATTCCGGATTTTCTAATACCTAGAATTTCATATAGACCAAGTTCTCTTTTTCGCTGCTTCATAACAAAACTATTCCCAAAAAAAATGCATAACACAGCAAAAAAAGCTACTACGAACACGCCCGTCTTTAGAATCATAATAACTTCCTCAGCACCCTTAAATGCTTCCATTTCACTTTCTGCATTATAGATGCATTGGTTTGTAGATAAAGACTTTAGTATATAAAACACATAAAAAATAACAGCTCCTATAATTAAATAAGGAATATAAATTCTTTTATTCTTTCTCACACTGGTAATAGCTAATTTAAAATACAGATTTTTTTTCATTCCACTATTCTCCTATAATGAGACTATTCAGATTCTTCTCTATTTGTAAATACATTTCTTTGTTGGATAAATTATTAGTGTTTCTCAATTCCTTTTTAATACATCCATCTTTAATAAATAAAACATGATTTGCATAACTTGCAGCACTAATACTATGTGTCACCATCAGAATAGTCTGTCCATCGTCATTTATTTCTTTAAACATTTCTAATAACTGTTTACTTGCTTTCGAGTCTAATGCACCTGTTGGTTCATCTGCTAATAATAACGATGGATTTGTAATTAATGCTCTTGCAACAGCTACACGCTGTTTCTGTCCACCCGAAACCTCATAAGGATACTTCTTTATCAGCTTTTCAATAGAAAGCTTTTTTACTAACGGCATAAGTAGCTTTTGCATTTCATTATATTTCTTTCCTTCCAGAACTAATGGAAGTAATATGTTATCTTCAATAGAAAAATTATCTAATAAGTTAAAATCTTGAAATACAAACCCTAGGTTTTCTCTTCTAAATAATGATCTTTCACTATCTTTAAATTTTCCCAAATCCTTTTCTGCCAATATAACTCTTCCAGAAGTTGGTTTATCTAACGTTGCTAGAATATTTAACAATGTTGTCTTTCCACTTCCTGATTCACCCATTATTGCTACAAACTCTCCAGCATCAACGGAAAACTCTACACTCTTTAATGCTTCAACCTCTTTTCCCCCTAATCTTGTCTGATAAATTTTCCCCAAATTATGCACATCTAGCAAAGGCATTTTCTCAAACTCCTCCTTTTATACAAATAACTTTAAGTAGCATTATTCTATTCATTGTTTAAAAACTTACTCTTTTTCAGACTAATAAATTCCTCAACTGTCTCACATTCAAAATACCTATTCTTCTCCCAGTATTCTTTTAGGCAGGATTCCTCAGCATTTTTGAAGATATTCTTATAATTAGTAAAAATCAATCTCTGATTATCAGTTAACTTAAATAGCAGTTGAACATCTTTTATAGTTTCAACAGCTTTTTCAACTGCCTTTTGTATCTTTATCTGATTCGTTAATTCATCTTCTGGGAACTTTTGAATTGATACATTTGCAACAACATTGGTTCCCCAAATATCCATAACCTTATTTAAATAACTGTCTACAAAACGATTTCCATTTGTATTGGATACTGTAACTGTAATGCCTGCTTTTCCTATCATTCTTAAAGTATAGCATAATGTATTCATTCGATCGATTAGGTTCTTAAAAGAACCGGATACTTGATGGACATATACTGGACTGGCCATTATTATCAGATCCGCCTTCTCCATCTCTTGTTCAATGTACCTTACATCATCTTCAATGGGACACCCACTTTGATAGCACTGCATACATCCTTTGCAAATCTCTACTTTTGCTTCATTTGCGCATACGACATTACAGTCGCATTCTTCGCCAGCCTGTTCAACAACTTTATCAATAATTTCCATAGTAATTTTATACGTACTTGATAATTTTCCGCGCATACTTCCTACATAAGCAAAAATTTTCACAGCAAACTCCTCCGATTATGATACTTTTATACAATGCATTATATAGACTGCTACACTATTATGTAATTAATAAGTTACAATAAACAAGTTCTTTTAGCTATACCTCTTAATTAGAACCATGAGCAAATCTGCATGCACTCAACAGTACATGTACATAAATAGCCATCATTACCTTTTCTTTCACTGTAAGATTCTTTTGCTCCACTCATTACATCAAGCATTTCTTCCTGTGTGCTAATTTCTTCAAATAAATCTACAATATTTTCTACCTTCATAATTTTACCTCCTATATAAAATCTATATAAATGCATTGTATAAAAAGCTTATTCATTATTTAGGGCATTCTTTTTATATAAATCATAGTAATACCCCTTTTTACTCATTAGTTCCATATGTGTTCCTTTTTCAATAATTCTCCCTTCATCAAAAACAAATATTACATCTGAATCTATTATAGTTGTCAATCGATGTGCTATTACGATTTGAGTAAATGCCCCATCTCGTAATCCTTCTGAAATACTGTTTTCATTTATGGCATCTAATGAACTGGTTGCTTCATCAAAAACAACAATGCTTGGTTTACTTGCAAGTGCTCTTGCTAGCAGAATTCTTTGCCGCTGCCCTCCTGATAAATTCATCCCCATATCAGAGATTAATGTCTCATATTTCATCGGCATGTCCTCTATATCCTTATCAATATGAGCTCTTTTACAAGCAGCAACAATATCTTCATCCTCTAAATTGGTTCTGTTCATTTTAATATTCTGATATATCGTTTTATTTTCTAAAGAAGTATCTTGAGGAACAACCCCAAAACTTCTTCGCAATGAATTTTTCTCATATTTGTCAATATCAATACCGTTAATAAGTATTTTCCCTTGTGTTGCGGGATACAAAGCAAGCATCAACTTACTAAGCGTACTTTTTCCACACCCTGACTTTCCCACAATTGCTATCTTTTGTCCCTTAAGAATTTCAAAACTTACATTTCTAATCACATCTTCTGATTGTGGACTATATCTAAAACTTACATTTTCAAATTCTATTTTTTCAAATTTATCTGCTTCAAAAATGATTTCGCCATTTGATTCGTATTCCTGATCTGTAATGTCTTTTACTCTTTCTAAATATTGCTCTGCCAAATTGAAATAATTCATAGTCGTAAAAATGCCAATTGCGTATCCTGCAATTAAAGATGTAACTGCATAAGATGCCATTACTTTTCCTAACGTCCAATATCCTTTATTCACTGCACCTGCCCCTACAAATATAACTATTAGTGGTAAAACAATTTGAATGATTGAACTCATAGTTGTATAATACCCTTGCATTCTATCTCTTGCCTTTGTTCGTTCATTCGTAACCTTAAAATTATCATTCCATAACTTATATATCTGTTCTTGAATACCAGTAATTTTTATATTAAATATAGAATATAAAATATCTAATTGTATTTCTTGTAACTTTGCCATATTGGATATTTCTAACTGATTCAGCAATAATACTTTTTGACTAAAAATTTTTAAAGCCACATATACAATTGACAATGATACAATAACAATAACACAAAGTAACGGAGCAATCGAATATAAATATGATAGTAGTACCAGAATTCCTCCTAAGCTTATAAAAAAATCAACCATCTTTTCAGCATACATATTTTTTATAATTGATATACTTTCCAAACTGTACGATAAACTTCCATAAGACCTAGATTCAAAATAAGAGTACGGTGCATTAATTAAGTGATCATATGTACACTCTGAAAAATCCTGATATAAATTAGCTTTCAAATAAACACTTTGTGTACTGTTCAAAAATTTGACTAGTGCAAAAGCCAAAAGAACTCCCATCATAGCGACAACAACATTGCCTTTTATGTCTATTGAATTATCAATAAACTTTTGTATAAATGATGTTATAAGCATATTAAAAAAATAGGTTGTTGCACTCAAACATGTGACTTTTATTATTCTTCCTTTACTTTTTTTCAATAATGGCAAATAATATGCCCATGTTGATTCTTCCCTTTTTTTAGTTTTAAAATTTTCATTTGGTTTTGCCTCAATTACGATATTCGAAAACTTCTCACTAAATTCTTCTTCCTGATAGACAATTCGTCCTAGTGCTGGATCAACAACATAATATTTTTCCTTTTTAATCTTTTCCAAAGTTACAAAATGATTATTATCAACATAAAGAATAGCTGGTACCTTAACTAAACCTAAAGCTTTTGTACCTGCTTTATATATTTTGCAGTCAAAGTCTAATTCCTCTAATATTTTTACCATATTTCTAATACTAATACCATCTCTTCCAGGCTTTATATGGATTCTTAAGTCATTTAGAGAAACATACTTCCCATAATACCTTGAAAGCATAGCTATATTTACCAAACCACATTCCGTTTGAAGTAACTGGGGAATATATTTTACTCTTTTAACCATTTCAACTTCCTTCCCTATACACCTTATTGCAGAGAATCAATCTCTAATAATAATAACGATGTTATATTTGTGTTATCTGTACGTAATAAATAATATATCAATCCTGTAATTCCTGTCATAAAGTCAGTACTAATAACATCTAATGGTATTTCTGAAACATAATAATTATTCTTAATTTTTTCCATAACCACCTTATGCTGTTCTTCTAAATACTTCACTGCTCTCAAATCATTAGGATATCTTTTTAAATAGCTTGACAAAATATCCAAGTTACCCAATATTCCATGGCACAAATTATATTTCATATTCTCACCATCAAACTTCTGCGTAATAATTCTATTAATACATCTATCAATATCTGCCTGAATTATATTTTTATTCTCCTGAGTAACCTGGTCAAGCACAATCATTCTGGCTGCCAATATTCCTGTAGCACCATAGCACCAGTGTGCATATGGCTCTTCTTCTAAGTTTCTCTTATCCAGCCAATTAGAATACTCCTCGCTAAAATATTTATTTTCTTCTTGTATGCACTCTATACCCAATAGATAGTAAGTGTCCCCAAAATACTTTTTCGAAAAGATCAATGCGGAAGATATACCTGCCAATCCATGCGCAAACCCTGTAAGTGCATTCTTAATATCTAATCGTTTTACTAATAAATCTAAATATTTTTTCATAACATCAAGAATTTTCTCTTCTTGTATTGATTCAAACAATTTTCCCAGCAGAATAATAAGTCCTGCATAACCACTCATTATATCCAAAGCGTCATCTGACTTTTCTTTCCGCGTCATCAAATAGTCAATTATTGTATTGCAATTATTGTAATATTCTTGTTCACGAAAACATACATACGCATTATAGTTTAGCCAAAGCAGGCTTCCTATACCTGAAAAAACTCCAACATCTATCTTTTCCAATTGGGAAAGCTTATCATTATAAGTTCTAATCATACCTAGTGCTATATTACAATAACGGGGTTCTCCATACTTACAGTATAACTGCAGAAGGGTATTGGCAACACCACCACCATAATACATTCCAAAATGAAGTATGTCTAAAGAAAATCCACCATGTTCATTTTCACCAACAGTCACCATATTATTAAATTTATTTTCGCTATTAGCCAATGTATAAGAATTTAAAATATTGTTTGCTAATTTTATAATAATGTCGTCATTATCCTTAAACATTACCTTCTCATCAAATATGCTTGTAGCATTTTTAATCCTATCTTTTTGCTGCACAGTTTCCATTGAAGATACTTTAATAAAATAAATTTGCTTTCTTAAATCCTGTTTAGACAGTTTTTTTAAATTGTCAATAATGATGTCCTTCAAGCTCGTAAAATAGAAATTCTCTATTTTCTTTCCATTGCATGTATATAAATCAACCGAATCATATTTCGTATAGAAAAAAGGAATATCCATATTTAAAAGCTGTTCTTCCTCCAATATTCCCAATTTCTTTCTTATACTTCCATCCTCACACTTACTATATAACTTTGAAAAGACACTATGTCGAGCATCCTCTTTCTCAATGTAATATGGATGTGTTGATGCTTGTAAAAACTTGTAATATAATTGCGTATATCTTACAACTTGCCGGTAAACTCCACTCTTCCAGAATTCTCCTTCAAATAATTTCATCAGTTTATCCCGATGGTTTATGAAAGACTTGTAACTATCTGAAAAGCCTTCGACAATACAATTCACATAATCTGTAATCTCAATTGTTTCTCCGTTTATTCTTACTATATTCCCAGTAGACATTCCATCCTTAACATTTATAACTCTTTCTTCAAATCTAATATTTGGGGTACATCGATCTACTACAACCAATGTACGGTACATCATTTCTTTATATCCACCAGTCAAACCACTGAAGTCAATGCTGTTATCCTTATGTACAAATAAGAAATTACTTGGTAATAAAGCTGAATTGTAAATGGAATGACGAAGCATTTTTCCAATGCCATCCTCCATTTTATAAGGTGCCCTTCTTAATAGCGTATTATTAAAAAATAAGGTTTCCAAATCAATAACAAACAAATCTTCACCTTGTGCTATTATATTCTCAAAATGGAGATCCGTCGTGTTGAATAAGTAAGAAACAGCTACAATCATTCCAAATCGATACATATATCTTTCTATTTCATCGGTACTTTTGCATTCAGTTGTCTGAATAAACTCCTGCCACCCGTACTCGCCCCTATTTATTATTTTAACTTTTCTTAATGGATATTTTATTTCTACAAATCCATTTAATATATCTAGAAATTTATTAAATAAGCCATCATTCTCTAGGGTATGTGGCTTATAAATAATCTTTTTTCCTGAACCAATTTCAATTATAAAGACACTTCTGCCTCCATTATGTGTGTCACCTTCACCTATACTGATGTTACTGATTTCATTTGTTTCTAATTCAAATGGCTCTTTTATGCATTTGAAATCTTTATCAATTCTGCAAATAAACTCTTCAATAGAGCTTAACCTATTATTCAATTTTATCTGTACAATCTTATTTAAAGTCTTATCCTCATTAAAATCACTGTTATATTTAGTCAATAAATAATTTTCACAAAAATTATCATATTTTTCCCTATCACTGAAGCCTATTAGTTTATCTTTTTCTAAATATATATTGCCAATCATTGTCCTTTGGCAAATTTCAATTAAATCACTTTTTATCACCTTTCCAATTGATTTAAGGCATTTTTTATAATTATATCGAACATTTGAACTTTTATCTAAAACAGAAGCAACACTTAATAAAAATTTTCTTATATGCAATTTGAAAACGCAGTCAAAAACCCCATACTCTTCCTTTATCACTTCTTCAACTACTTTATCAATCATTTCTGTTCTCATCTTGCCTCTCACCCCAAATTCTCCATACTTAAAAACTCTACTATCACAATAGAAGGATCATTCTGCTACTTATGTATTCTTTTAATATTCACAGAATGATCCCTGTGATGTTCGTCTGCAATCTTTTTAATGTTCTGCTTCTACAAAAATACTATTAGCACTTGCTAGAGCATGCTGTTGTTGGTAAGCATGCAGAAATTACTGCTGATGAAACTGCTCCTGTAACAAATGAAACAACTACAGTAGGTGTAACTCCACCATTTTCATCAATTTGTTCTGATTCTAAACTTAATTCTTCTAAATCCATTAAACCTGTTACATTTTCAAATTTTTTCATAATTTAGTCCTCCCATATTTTCTTTATAATTAAATCTTTTTTGACGAACATCCACTACTCAATAAATAATACTGCCGAAACACTTTCCTGTTTTAGATAACGCGTAATTGCATATCCAAATCCAGTTAAACCAATCATCATGCCAAATATCTCCCTACCACGGAAACATTGTCCTTTCCAACGCTTCAATATAACGTTATAAAACTCCCATACAATTCCTTTTTCATACAACTGAATACATTCTAAATCACCACATAATTTACCATATATATATAGTATCTCCAAGTTACCCAAATCGCCATGACATAAAGTCGCATTATTACCAAGTCCTTTATCAATTACCACATTCCTTGCTGCCTTCATATATTTCTCTATTCCACTTACTTGAGGACAATATTCTTTTATCAAGGAATAACCTAATAAGATTCCAGAAGCACCATGACACCAGCCAAGTGCAATTTCTTTCTTTTTGGAATCTCTATACCAATTACTTTCTTCCTTTAAAAACATAGTGTCCATCCATTCCAGACTTGACTTTATATCTTCTATTACAGTTTCATCTCTATATATCTTATAATACCGAGCTAATGCTGTAAGAATTCCCATAGTTCCATGACCAAAACCAGTATAATTCTTTTCTTCATCTTCTATATTCTGAATCCAAGTTACTAGGCCATCAACCATTCTTTTTTCACATTTCAAATGCTCCACACATTTTCCAATGCATTCTTCAACCAAGACTTCATCTATAAGTTCTAAGCTTCTCTCTTTTATAGACAATAGAACCATTAAATAACCTGCTGTTCCAGAAATGATGTCATAACTCGTATCCTTAGCAATCATATCTTTCATTAACATAAGACATTTATCTATGGCACTTGCATATAAAGCCTTTCTTGTTTTCTCTAATATTTTAGATAAAATATATACTCTTCCAGATAATCCTGTAAAAGTTCCAATATTGTAGTCATCATCCTTATTCATCTCATCAATTTCAAGCACCATGCTTTTTACTATTTGTTCTGCGAAATCCAAGTACCTAAAATCTGGTATTACCTCATACATTCCCATATAATACAATGCCATTCCTGCTTGTCCCATATAGAGTGTATTATCTAATTTATTTACCTGGCTAAACTGATTAGATCTTTCATCAAATCCACGTTCTATCCATGTTCGGCATCCTTCTCCAAATTCTACGCTCTTTTTACTTAAGTATTCTGTTACCTCTTTCAACCACTCCACCATATCTTCTCTATGATTTGGCAACAGTTCCTCTTGCAACACTCTGTAACTTAATTCACTCATGTCAGCGGCATATCTTTCATTAATTACTGTCAAATTTTCTTTGATTATGTATTTTTGCAAATCGAGTAATTCTTTACTTAATAACTTAATTTTTGATTCAAATCTCTTCTTAGCACTACTCAAAAAGACAGATTCAATTTTATTGTTTTGCCAATGTAAGTCACAATCATCATATCTTGTCCAAAATATTGGAATATCTCCCTGTTCAATCTGTCTACATTCTGCCACTGCCACCTCTTCGTCCACTTCAGACTCAATAAAATTTCTCAAAATTATTACTCTTCTTGTAATACTATCTGAGAGTACATCAGGATGATAACTCATCTGAAGAATAGAATCATAAAGCATTGTATTTTTAATCAATACTCTAACTTTTATATCATTGAAACACTTGTTTACAAAACCTGAAATTTTTTCTTTATGTGTTAAAGTCCAGTTGCCCACACACATAAAACCTCTTATAATATTCTGACATATTAAAGATTCGTCTAATGCGTTATCCTGATTTGTAGGATTATTCTTTTCTTCACTGAGAATCTCATACTCGTATACAGCTTTTACTTCAGATGTGTTAACGTTAATAATTTTTATTGTCTTAAATGGAGCTTTTTCTCCTTTGCTGTTATTAATTGCTCCATAACTTACTGAATTATTTTTTCCTCTTATAATAAAAGGCAGTATACCAATTCTTTGTATCGTTGAAATCTTCATATACAAATCATTATCATTTTCATTATTTTTGGTTTTGCTCGCACAATTATATGGCGAGAATAAAGTTTCACCATCCACCAAAACTGGATCTTCACCACAAGCGATCAGATTTTCCCTGTGCATATCTGACGCATCAATCAAATATAAAATTGCCAATAACTCCCCAACTTTATAATAATAGCGTTCTAATTCTTCACTGGTATCACAATAAAAGTGTGATACAAATTCTACTATTCCATAATCATTCCCCATATATTGCTTTGTGGTTTTTAATTTCAAGTAATCTTTATCATCAATACTTTTATTCAATAAACAAACCAACTTTTGAAATCCACCATCTGCTTCTAGGTTTCTTGGTTTATATATAACACGTTCCTCCGTGTCAAGTACAATTTGACAAACACTTTTTCCACCATTATGGTAATCACCTTGACCACAATATATTTGCTTTATGTAAGAAAACTCTCTTTCTAAACCAAGTTCTTCTCTTATTTCTTTTCTATTTAAACAAATACTTTTTATAATTTTCTTTACAAAGCTACAATACTGCTTTGTTGTCCTTTCTAATACATTAAACATTTCCGGATAACTGCTACATAAATAACTTAGAAATTCTTCACTTTGTAAAATGTTATATTCAAAATAATAGTATTGTTCTGTACTATCTATTTCTGGCAGCTTCTTCAGTTGTTTTTGTATGCCCAATTCTTTTATTAGAACAAGAATTGACTGATTTACCAATCTTTGATACAAATTATTATATAGACTATTTCGGAAACCATCACAAAATAACATAATTTCCTTTGTGTCTTCATAAATATCTCTTTCTGCGTAAGAAATATAGGTAACATAAAAGCCAAAAAACATATATTTCTTTTTTATATATTGCTCTATTTTATCACTACTCCAGTTATATTTCCTATTTTTAAGAAAAAATGAATAACCAGAACTATTTTCACTTGTATTCATTTTACTAATTGCTTCTTCTATGGATTCATTATACACCTTCTGATACAAGTTCAAATAATCTACATCTGAAGGCTGAAACAGTTTATCCCAAAACAACTTCCTTTCTTTCATTAGTGATACCCCCCACCCCACATTTTAAGATTTAACACATGAATCTAATTACACTCAACATAAGTAACATTACAAATGAAAAAAGCACACTAAATATGTAATTAACAAAAAATCCTCGTTCTCTTTTATGATATACTAAAATGAACAAAATCATCTCAATATTATATGCAACCCCTAAAATCAAACCTACCCAAAGACTTTTATATGTAAACAAATATGCACCTAGTAATACCAAAAGACTGACTAACTCTATAATAAAATCTCTGTTTCCAAATCGTGTATTGCAGTTAGTACATACACCCTTACTTTTCAAGTAGGAAAAAATAGGAATTTGTTCATTTAGAGAAATTACTTTTTTACACTTCGGGCAAATACTATCCTTATACCATACATTAATCTCTGTTCCAACTAGGAGTCTAGATATAATGGTAGTTGAACCTGCAACCATCGCTCCAATAATTACAAGCGAGCATAAATAATATACAAAAATAAACATAAGTAACACACCTTTCACATAAATTTGTATGTAATTTTTATCAATCTTCTGCTTATTCCATCATGTGTATATTATATATGTATTTCGACCACATGTCAATTTAATACTAATTTTTATATATATTCTAGCACAAAATTTTAAAGTTTATATGGATGTTAGTAATTCCTTAGTAATAAAATTTCCCGACACTTCTTTATGATTTTGAACAATTTACAAACTAACCCCTCTCTCTAAATTCTTTCCCACAAATTCCATCCTCCTAATCGAATACACATTCGTCTTCGTATTCACTGGATCCGCATATTCCTCCCGAAACGTCATTCCCATCTTTTCGGCAGTTTTTCTAGACGGAATGTTCGTATACTTCTGATATATCCTATCTCAGGACACATTTTTCCATGAATGTTCTGCATCGTAAGTCCACAGTCTCCAATAAATTTATTGGTTTCTTTTAGAATTATCGCCCACAACCCAAAACCATACTGACTATAATTGTCTAGATTCCATTGAATCCAGCTCTTTGTTTTCTCTAAATCAAATGGCTCTTTATAATGTTGCATCGTTTCTGAGTCTGAGAGAATCTGGTGCCAGCTTTGCAAATCAACCATTGTAAACAGTCTCAATCCAAACCGGCTTGTTTCTATATATGTAATTCATAGTCTCGTTTCCTTCTATCATTGCCCCATCCATTATAGCATACTTGAGACTATTTCCAAATTCCTCTCCGCTTTCTCTCTACATAATACAGATTATTTTCCATCGCCATTACCTTTTGCATCGGTACACTCTTAAATACAGGCATTTTCATCTTAACCTTAATCCAGAATACTGAATAAACTGCCAGCACCAAAAACGTCACCCCTGTTAGCAGCCAAATCATCAAACGTTCATGTGGATCTGTGGAAATATTTAAAATCATATAAACCGTTCCAACGATTCCGATTACTGGAATTACTGGACCACCAGGCAGCTTAAAGGCTCTTGGTGCCTTCGGAAGTCGTTTTCGGAATACTAATACATCTACATGGGCCAATATGTAAGAAACCATCCAGAATACGGAGCCTACTAAAATTAAGAAACTGATTCCTTCTGAAGAGTTGTTACTTGCAACTGCAAAACCAAAAATTGCAGCACTGACAAATACCTGTCCAAACCAAGGCACATTATGTTTATTGGTTTTAGCGAAAATCTGAGGCATCATGTTCATCTTTGCCATTCCCTGGCAGATAGCTGCCAGACTATTTACCGTTGAATTCTGGGTACTGATAACTGCAAGTGCTCCAACTAACGTCATCCACACCTTACCGAAGTTTCCAAGCAAATTATATCCATATAATAAATGTGGTGCTGGAGAATCGGCCAAATCCCCCCATTCTGTATAGTTGTGAAAACCTAGTATCATAATTGCCTGCATCAGACAAATGAGTGCTAGCCCTAAAATCATACCTAACGGCACGTTACGCTTTGCATTTTTTACGTCCTTTGAAACTGGAATGGCATATTCTGCTCCAATAAAGAGCCAGAAAGCAACAGCTGTCATAGATACCACATCTTTAAAACTGCTGTTTAGGGCATATGGCTGACTTATCTTTTGTCCTGTACCAAGACCAAGCATACCAATGATACCCAAGCCTACTAAAGAACCAATTAGCAAAAATGCCACTACATTTTGAATTTTGGCAAACATATCCACACCATACAGATTTGCAATCAACAGTACAACTACAATTACCAAAGTATAAAATATACTTGGAATTTTCAGCCCTGTTGTGTCTGCCACAGCGAATGAAAAAATGGATGCTTCCACTCCACAGGACATGGTATTACATACAAGATATCCACCAACCATAGAAAGCAGGGTTGGAAATGGTCCTAGCGCTGCTAAGGTGTATTGAGCCAATCCTCCCGTTATATTGGGCATTAATGCATTCAGTTCCGATAAGGATGCTACTGTTGTCATGTTAAGAAGCATCGCAACGACCATAGCACCAATAAAGGGAACTCCAAGGCTTCCTGCTCCCTGTCCTAATGAGACTAGACAGCTGGTCGCAATAACCAGCCCAACGGATATGGATACGACACTTCCTAAACCTAATTTTTTCTCACCCATAAGCTATTCTCCTCTCGTTTGTATGTTACAGTGCATCTATCCCTTCATCACCTGTACGAACACGAATTACATTTTCAATATCATAGACAAAAATCTTACCATCACCAATATGACCTGTGTACAATTCCTGTTTGACTAACTCTACGATTTTATTAACTTTTGATTTTTCCACTACAAGGTTAATCTGCTGCTTTGGAAGAAGTTCCATCACTTCATTCTCATCCACTTCAAATTCCTGGTTGCCTTTTTCTACGCCGCATCCAAGTACCTGCATAACCGTAATTCCTCGAACACCAACCTTACTTAATGCTTTCTTCAGATTACTTAACTTTGACATTCCTGTTATAATTTCAATCTTTGCTAACTCACTCATAAAATCCGCCTCCTATATTAAATTTTTCTTGTCCTCTATCATGCTGCTATAATGTTCTAGGGTTACACCTGTATAGCATTTAAAATCTTTCATCATGTGTGGTTCATCATAGTATCCACACTCTAAAGCAATCTGCTCATATGAGATCTTATTCTCCTTAATAATTTGAAGCAGATTCTGAAAACGAATAAACTCCGCAAACTGTTTTGGAGAAATTCCATGAAACTCCTTAAACACCCTTCTCACATAACAGGAAGAATATCCTGTTTCTGCTGCTAAATCTTCAATGGATACATTTCCTTTCCTTTGGCAAATACGGTTTCTCACATAGGCATCAATATTCTGCTTTAAGCTGATTTTCTCATTCTTTTTCATCAGTTTCTGATAGGCTTCCTTAAAAATAGTAACCCTCTCCTGCATATTCTTTGCCAACGCAATTCGCTCTGCCAAACGATCCCCGAATAGATTTCCATCTATTTTTAAGTCCTGATCCACAAGCATATCCATGGATATTTCTTTTGGGAGAATTCCCTCTCCTGCCTGAAACCGAACTCCAAAGCAAGTTTTGTCTTCCCCCATTTCCCAAGGTTTTGCACGAAATACCGTGCCGCTTAAATAAGTATGTACTTCATTTTTTCCAATGTTAAAAAGCAAATCAATACTTCCATCTGGTACCGAATAGACGGAATGCTGATTTCCCTCTTCTAAGGTAAATTCATAAAAATGGGATATTCCCAAATCCAAATCTTCCATACGCTTATATGTATTCGACTGCAATACTAGATAAGGCTGTAATGGCATAATGGTTCTCTGATTGTTCTGCATCCTAATACCCTCCTGTAAATGCCGAACGTTAACCTTGCCAATTCCTTATCTTTTAATTGCTATGCTAATTCTGGCTTGTCCCACAAAGGTAGTTTTATTCCAATTCCAAGCTTTAACGCATTGCGATACACTGTTTCGCCCCATGCGATATCTTCCACTGGCATACCACCTACGGAATAAATAATGCGTTCCTCTTCACTTTCGCGACCTTTGTGTACACCGGTTATGACGTCGGCTACATCAATAATCTCTTCCCTTTTAATCTTATTATCATGAAGCAGATCCATAAACTTTGTGCCTACAATCTGAACGGAATCGTAGCTTGGATATGGATATTCGTCTGCCCATGCTTCATATAATTTATAGTTATCCACTACAAGCTTCGTGTCTTTGTCTAAGTAAAAGCTTTCGTTGAAACGTGCCGCAGAAGGCATACAGATTAATGCTCCCTTCTTAATCCACGCTTCGTCAATATACGGAAAGTCTTTTTCCTTATTTCCAACACTTGTTGTAGTACTGATAATATCACTGTCTCGAACGGCTTCTTCCATGGTCTCACATACCATTATTTCTTGAATCTGTGGGCACTCCTTCTTCACAAATTCTACAAAAGAATCAATCGAGCGTTTGGAACGTCCTTTGATTTTAACAGTCTTTAAGTTCGGACAAACACTGACAAAGGCACTAAGTGAAGTTTTGCCCATCACACCAGGTCCGATGATTGCTACGGCTGTTGAATCTTTTCGTGCTAAATATTTCGCTCCTACACCTGGTATTGCTCCTGTACGGTACGCACTCAACAGATTGGCTGACATTAATGCAAGAGGTGCTCCTGTGTCCTTGTCATTGAGCATCATCATCAAGATGGAACGTGGTAACCCTTCCTTTTTGTTCTCAATGTTAGAACCATACCACTTCATTCCTGCCATTTTGAAGTTACCGCCAAGGTATGCTGGCATTGCCATGAAACGTCTATCCTCACCGTTTTTAGGCATACCCTCAAATGCTGGAT
>CALFNR010000188.1:0-29260 GCA_937903005.1 uncultured Lachnoclostridium sp.
GCGATTACCTTTACCAATAAAGCTGCACGTGAAATGCGTGAGCGTGTTGACAACATTGTAGGATATGGTTCTGAAAATATCTGGGTCAGCACATTTCACTCTACATGTGTCCGCATCTTAAGAAGACATATTGACCGTTTAGGTTATGATACCAACTTCACCATCTATGATTCCGATGACCAGAAAACATTAATTCGTGAGGTCTGCAAGTATTTAGATGTCGATACAAAAAAATTCAAAGAGCGTGCGCTCATGGCAGCCATTTCTCATGCCAAAGACGAAATGATGTCACCAGAACAATTTGAACGTGAAAATCAAGTAGATTATGGGAAACGAACTATCGCAAAGGTTTACAAAGAATATCAGTCTAGACTGAAGAAAAATAATGCTCTTGATTTTGATGATCTGATTAATAAAACAGTAGAACTTTTACGAACCAATGAAGATGTTCTTCATTACTATCAAAACCGTTTTAAATATATCATGGTAGATGAGTATCAGGATACCAATACCGCCCAGTTTGAATTGATCAGCACCCTTGCTTCTACTGTAAATGAAGAAGGTGAAATGGAACACAATCTGTGTGTCGTAGGTGACGATGATCAGTCCATCTATAAATTCCGTGGTGCGAATATTTACAATATTCTTAACTTCGAAAAACAGTATCCTGATACCAAAATAATCAAGTTGGAACAGAATTACCGTTCCACTAAAAACATTTTAGCTGCAGCTAACGAGGTAATCGCCCACAACACAGAACGCAAGTCCAAAGCCCTTTGGACAGAACAAGAAGAAGGCGATCCTATTTACTGGCAAATATTTGATACTGACCGTGACGAAGCTGAATCCATTGCAGTTGACATTGCCAATGCTGTGAAAAATGACGATAAAATGTACAGCGACTTTGCTGTCCTATATCGAACTAATGCCCAGTCCCGTATACTAGAGGAACGTCTTGTTAATCTAGGTGTCCCTTACAAAATCGTCGGTGGCGTAAACTTCTATCAAAGAAAAGAGATTAAAGATTTACTATGTTATCTGAAAACTATCGATAATGGCAATGATGATATCTCTGTTAAGCGTATTATTAATGTGCCAAAACGTGGTATCGGCTTAACAAGTGTTGATAAAGTTCAAGTTCATGCAATCGACAAAGGTATCAGTTTCTATCAAGCACTTACTGAAGCAGAATATATCCCAACACTTGGACGTGCTGCAAGCAAAATCAGCCCATTCGTCAGCATGATTGAAATTCTAAAAGGGAAACTACACAATCCTGATTATTCACTTTTAGATTTATTTGATGAAATTATTGAGGCAACTGGCTATGTAGACGAATTGAGAGAAGACGGAACCATTGAATCTCAAACTCGTATTGAAAATATCCAAGAACTTCGTAATAAAATTGCGTCCTACTTGGATTCAACAGACGAGCCTTCCTTAAGTAATTTCTTAGAGGAAGTTTCCTTAGTTGCCGACATTGATACTGTGACTGACGACACGAATGTTGTTATCTTAATGACCATACACAGTGCAAAAGGATTAGAGTTTCCTTATGTATACATGTGTGGTATGGAAGATGGCATTTTCCCAAGCTATATGACGATTACTTCTGACGACCCAACTGAAATTGAGGAAGAACGCCGTCTTTGTTATGTAGGCATTACAAGAGCGAAGAAAAAACTTTCACTTAGTGCTGCAAAAATGCGTATGCAAAATGGTGAGATGAAGTTTAACAAACCTTCTCGCTTTATTAATGAGATTCCTCGCTTTTTATTAAAACAGACCGGTGCGATTTCGGCTCCTAGATTTCCGAGAGAAGATTCTGCATTTGTAAACTCCTTTGGTGGCTCTTCCAACTACGGAACAATCCCAAGTAAAATGGCTGCTTCTCCTTATAAGAAACCGGCACCACTTAATAAATCAGCTAACACAATGTTTGATAAACCAAAGACAGGAAGCAGCTTATTAAACAGTATTCCAAACCTGCAAAAAGGTCTTGGGGCTGCTAAGAGCTTTCAGCCAAACTATAAGGTTGGAGATACGGTTAAGCATATTAAGTTTGGTACAGGTATGATTACGAAGATGCAGCAAAGTGGAAATGATTACGAAGTGACTGTTGACTTTGAAGGAAGTGGACAAAGAAAGCTTCGTGCTTCTGTTGCGAGATTAAAAAAACTATAACTTCTAATAAACATTAAGCGCCCTAAATAGCATCCACATGTGATACTACCTAAGGTGCTTTTTATTTTATCGTTCGTAAATTTAAGCATTTTATCTAATATTGCTATGTCAATCCTTATCTTTTTTATAAACTCCACCAGTTCTTCTGAACTATCCTCAAAGCAATATACCTCACCATCTATCTTCTTTTTTTTATTCATCACTTGAACAAACAATAAATATACCCATTTCACGAGAAATTCTTGCCCATCCAACATATTTTTTTATTAACTTGCGATTTAACACTAAAACACTCTTCATCCCTTATTCATTACTACCCTTGGGAAATCCCTATATCTCATGCTCTTGCGTCTATAATATATAAAAATAGGTCCCTATGCTATTCATATTACCATAGAAAACCTACAATATTTCAATCTAAAAAATTTTATATGTTCTATCTTTTTTAGGATAGAAGGCAGTGTTTCACTTTCTAATCCGAGCGACTTATTGATACTATCAATATACATTGTCCCTGAACGTTTTCCATGCAGGATTTTTCCTAGATACTGTTTACTTGTTCCTACCTTTTCTGCAAGTTCAACTTGTGTCATACCAATCTTGACAAGCTGGCATTTTAGATCCTTTCCATATGGAGTAAACTCTCTCCTTAACATTGATTCACGCACCTTTCTAGTCCTAACATTCTTTGGTTTCTATCTAACCTATTTGATTTTCTAAAGAAACTGTTTTAGAATTTCTCTATTTCCTTTTGTCACATTATGTTCTTCCTTATTTTTCATAGTTACAGTTTTGGTTTCCTGTTTAAATGACTGGATTGCTTTTGCATTGACAATAGTTCCCTGATTAATCTGGATAAAATAATCAGGGAGCTTTTCTTTTAACATCTTAAGAGTACTGGTGATAAGATAACTTCCTTGAACACATTTTATTTCTACTTTCTCTCCCATCTTCTTGCATGAAATAACGGATTGGTATTCAAAGGCTACTCTTTTATTGTCAATTATTAAATTTAAGCGTCTGTTTCTAATCTGCTTTTTACAAAGTAGCTGACCGACTGCTCTATGAAACAGGAGACGGAATCTTTCTGGGATAACAGGAATCTTTAAGATTCCGATGAAAGGAATGTTTAATTCTGATATTCCTTTCTCTTTTGAAACCAGAATAACGGGCAATGTGCTGTTTTGGTTTAAAAGTTCTTCACATAAAGAAATTCCTTTTTTATCAAACTCAGCACTCATTATGATGAGGTTCATATAGCTGCATCTCGCAATAAATGCTTGGGGATTGAGAGGCATTCTGGTATACTGTTGTATATTAACTGTTAATCCTAATTCCGTGCTAAATGAAGTGACACAACTGGAGAGTCCTCCCTGAATAGCACTGTCATTTTCACAGATTGCCATATGAAAAACATAATTTTCACTCTCCATATATCTACTCCTTCTTCTGTCTTTCTTTCGGGGGGGGAAGCAGCATATCCAGAAATTAATTCGCTCTTTTTGACTTCTAGATATGCCACATAATTCACAGATCATTCTAGATGAGACAATGCTCATCTGAAAGTAAATGCTATCTACCTGATTGACCTATAACTCTCTTGTAAACAGTCGCTCCCAGATTACTCTGCCTGCCTACGGAGTTAAAAAAGAAGCCCCATGCTACCAAACCCTGTGTAGTATGAGACTTTTCATGAATCGGTAGATGATACCGTTCTTGATGACAATATTGGGGTTACTCTACTCTTGCCATGTTGTCTCTGTTATCTACAATGATATTGTACTGTAGATAACAGAATAATTCAAAGTATATATCATCTTGATTATAATTAACACATCTCTGTCTATTTTAATGCAATTTTAACATAAGTTTTTTACATTTCGATTCCATATTGTTCATTTCTGTATTTAAACAAACTTTCTGGAAATGTATTCTTCATATGCTTTTCTTACCTTTATTCGATTTCGTACTGAAACACTATACCTTGCCCCACCCCGCATCATAACAATATCTCCTTCAATATTAAATACATATGATAAATTTACTATTACGGAGCAGTTTAATTTAACAAAGTTACTAGACAAACGCTTCTCTGTATTTTTAATACTATCAAATGCCCAAATCTTCTTTTCTGTTGTGAGTATTTCAACTTCATGTGTTTTTGCCACTTTTTCGATACTAATTATACTCTTCTCTTTCAAAAGGATTTTCTCATTCTGAAATGTTGCCATGTTATTATTATAATTTTTCATGCGATAACCGTTCACTTGCGTAATTGCCCTGCTCAATGCATCCTTAAAATCAAATGGATTTAGCGGTTTATCCAAAAATCCACTCAAGTGGATTTTTGTTGCATCATGTGCGAATTCTCGATGAGAAGTTATAAAAATGAAAACAGCACACGGGTTCAGTTCTAGTATTCTCCTAGCTAACTGAATTCCATTCAAAACACTTCCCTCTAAATCAATATCCAGAATTGCAAGTTCTATGGTAGAAAGAAATTGATCATCTTGTTCTACATAATTATGACAGTAAGTAATCTCTGCTATTATATTCTTTTCATGTAGAATCTTTTCTAATACTACCTTGTTGACTCCTAAACTAAGATCTTCATCTTCGCATACATATACCCTTAATGGTTTCATTCTGTTCTCCCCTTCTATGTATACTGATTGCAAAAGGGAGTGAAACACCCCCCTTTTGCAATCACTTTTGCTTTCTCATTTCCTTTACTCGTGATTTTAACTGATCGGTTACTTTAGGCTGATACCACCAAAAAGTACAAGTAATCTTATTCATACTCATATCAGCACAATGCCTTGCAACTTTAGCAATTGCCTTCTCCATTTTTATCATACCTTCACCTCCTCGTAAACTTTTATCTTTTGTTCTTTATTTGCTAATTTTTAATTAGCTTCTTTTACTATAAACAAAATTGTATTGATACCGTGACATGCCCTATTTTTTCATCTTCTGCCTTTTCATATTTACGTTGAATCGTTCCATAATGTTCTGCCACAATCTTATCTACAATTCCTACACCCAACCCATGCATTTGCTTATTTTGTTTTGACGTTTTGTCGAAGTTTACTTCCCCCATACAGTCGTTAATACAACGAATCTCATAGCCATCATCTGTATCTAGCACCTGCAAAGTTACATGCTTACTATAGTGAGACACTTTGGATGCTGCTTCAAGTGCGTTTTTCACAAGATTCTGAAGAATAGAGCAAATATCCTCATCATCCATTCCAAATTCCTCAACTGGCACTTGTACAGAAAAAGGAATTTTCATATCATTAGCCATTTGTATCAACCCACTAATGAGTATTCTTATGGCAATATTCGAATGATTGAATAGCAGTTCTGCCTTTTCTACATCTTTAAATACTTCTTCCATATATTTCCCGAGTTCATCATATTTTTTATAATAGCACAAATTTTTCATAATCAGCCCATTTAGTGCATAATTATGCTTGAATCGTTCAATATCACTTACAAGTTCTTTCCGCTCCAAGCTACAGCTTACTTCTTGACTCAATTCCCAAATAGTCTTCTCTTTCTTTTTGAACACAAATAATGAACTCAGAACATACCATTGTAGCAAAATTTCAATCATCTGAAATAATAAAATCGCATTTATACTTAACTGATCAACATATCTCTTCATCAGCAAATTGCTTAACATAATTGCCAATAAGATGATAACTGATATTTTTTCCTTATTGCTATAAAAGTAATTTACCCGTTTCTTACTGCTAAAAATTAAATAGTACATCATTACCTGCAATGATTTAATAATCCCCCAGCAGCTTAATCTAAGTCCTCGATTGCACATAAGACTATCTAGCTCCTTATGCGTTAATGCCATACAGATTTCAGTTGCGACTAACTCAGACACAAACAATACACAAAAAAAGATACATACACCGATAACCTTCTCATGTAAGTTCTCACCAAAAAGTATAAAGGTAGATGCCACAATATAAACTGCCAAAATTATTCTTGCATATGCATTTACACTTTGCACGTTACAATAATTACTGAACAATTCCCTTCCAACCAGTAGCAAGTAATAGCCCCAAAATGCTCCATAATACTTTGCTCTACTCTTATTACAGCCTAAGGTTGACATAGTTTTTATCCATATGATTGGATCAGCTAAGCCAGTCAAAAAAATCTCAATTATGGCTCCCATAACACTCTCTCCTACTTTTCATTCAGCGATTTCCATTTTACGTTACCTAACTAAATATGTTATCTTCTCTTACAATTATAACATCTTGTTCTATTCGTAACAATGTTAAAAATATATTACAAATAAACTATGTTTAGTTGACTTAAGTTTTTTGTGGCACAGGAATTTGTACCAACACCACCTTCTTCCATGACTTCTTCTTATCTTTCGTAATGAAGTTCCTTTCAATAACTCCATTATATCCTTTTACAATTTCCTCCACAAACAAAAATTCCAAATTTTCTTCTCCCGGTTCTATCACAAAAGCACCTACAAAGCCATCCAAATCAATAAATTCATTTACGCATTGAATTTCATAATTGTTCTTTATCATTGATACTTGTAAAACTATATGTGCCTCGTCTCGTTTTGCTGTAACAGAATCCCTTAACGCATTTATCACGAGATTATGAAGAATACCACAGATGTCTTCATCTTTCATTTGAAATTCATTCACACTAATTTCAGCAGAAAAAGGAATTCCTATTTTCTTTGCAATGTCCATAAGGTTACTGATTATTATTCTAATTGCAAAATTTGGATGTTCAAACAGGATTTTCACCCTTACAGCATCTGTAAACACCTTATCCACATACTTTCCCAATTCATTATATTCTTTATAATTCCATAAATTTTTCATTACAAATGTATTAGAAGCATAATCATGCCGAAACCGATCTACATCTCGAACATGTTCCTGTCTCCCTACCATTTCACTGACTTCATTACTTAGAAACACAATATTTTTTTCTTTTTCCCTAAACCCCACTAACGAGCATACTAAATACCAAATAAAAAGAATCTCAATGAGCTGAAATATGAATGCTGCATTCATGCTTTGCTTTCTACTAGTGTTTTTCATTATGATACTGCTTATAATAGATGCAACTACGATTACAATTCCTATTGCTTCCTTATTCTTTCCCAAAACAATTCCTATTTTTTTACTTTCAAATATCCAATAACACAATATAATTTGAAACAGCTTTACAAAAATATCGCAAACTATATATAGGATTCTGGCATAAACTGGTGTATGAAAAACCTTATGAATAAGTGTTTCATATAACTCATATGTAATTAACTCAGATAAGAAAAGAATACAGAAAAAAGCACATACACCAATGATTTTTTCAGATAATTTTCCTTGAAAAAGTATATAGGTTACAACAAATATATACACTGCTAAGGCAAAACTCATTATCATTTTTATCATGCTGCCATTTGAGCAACCAGCTAATAAATCTCTTCCTACTAACAATAAATAGTACCCCAAAAAAGCTCCAAAGCATTTCACTTTATTCTGATTACAACCTAATGATGACATAAACTTTATCCAAATTAGCGGATCGACTAAGCCTGTCAATATTATTTCTACTATGGAATTCATGAAATCCTCTCCAATTCTCAAATAGTATTTTTAACTTAAGCAGTTTTTATGTTGAGTTCTATACTAGTGAACTTCTGCATTTTGTAAAATAATCATGCATTTTATCTGATATATTTGACACATAAGTTTCTATTCAGACTTCTCAAATCATTGCACTTCTTATTGTTTATCATGTATTCCTTTTTTCGTCAAGTGTCGTAAAAAATGGGAGATCTTGATGTAGAAATTGTAATTTTACATTCTTGTAGAGAATTTCGACATTTGTGTTTAAAAATCATTTTTGTTGATATGATACATTACATTTTAAACGTATTTTTGACATTTTTGTTTTTCATATTTATTAAAAAATTTTCGTTTAAATTAATAGAGAAGGTATAATCTATGCGAAATGTTCTAAATTTGTAAGCATCAATTCATAGTAGTTTTGTATTACATGTAATATTCACCTGTATAACATGATACAATTTCTAATTTTAAATAGTAAAATAAATACTGTTGTGGTATAATAATTATACTGTTATACCAAAATATAAAAGAAAAGAGGAAAGGACGTGTTTTTCATGAATAATAAACTTGAAGAAATCTCTTCAAAACTAACTCAATTACTTCGTAAAAAAGAAGAAGAAGACAAGAAAACTTGCCCATTCGTTATGATTCTTGCTGTCATTGGTGCTATCGCTGCTGTCGCTGCTATTGCATACGGTGTGTATCGATATTTCACACCAGACTACTTAGAAGACTTCGACGATGACTTTGATGATGATTTTGACGATGATTTTTATGAAGATGATGAAGTAATTTCTTTCTCTACAAAAAAAGAAGAAACAGCTTCTGAAGATTCTGATAAAACAGAAGAATCTTCAACAGAAGAATAATATATACGAAAAGAGCTGCTACCTTATGATTGCAGAATCTGATATATCCCTTGTCAAGTAAACAGGGTAAATATCTAAAACAATTTATTGACTACCGCATCAATTGAAGCGGTAGTTTTTTTATGCTATCCATTCCGACTTATATTTTTGTATCCGTTTATTTTCAGGTATTGGATATTGAAAACTTTGTGTATTAAATATCATACTTACTAGCAAGTACACGAACAGAGGTAACACCCTCTAAGTACTGTTGCGCAACCATTGCCCGTAATTCAGGTGTATGTAATTGCTTCGATATAAAAATACCTCCAAAGTAGATTTTGGTTATTTACCATATCTACTTTAGAGGTATTATATCAAAGACAGCAGCCTGTTTTTCATTCTCTATTCGACTGTATTTTTCAGTGCTTCTTCTGAATACTTTGTGGTTATCAAATCGTCATAAGGAACTGTCTGAGCTAATACTTTTGATTTTTTCAATATATCTTGCAACAATGTAAAACTTTCTTCTTTAAATACCGTATCCTCTTTCCAAGTATCCTGCTGATAATAGCGGTCTACGATTGCTTCCAATACCTTACTATCTGTTTCCTTGAACTGAGGCTGAATCACTTTGGCAATCTCATCCGGACAATGTGTTGCCACGTAATCAATTCCTTTTTGGATCGCATTGGTAAACGACTGGATCACTTCTGGATTTTTCTTTATATAGCTCTTTTTAGCCGAGAATGCTGTATAAGGAACCATGCCACTTTCTACTCCAAGTGACGCTACAATCTTGCCCTTTCCTTCTAACTCCAACGCTTCTGCTGCTGGCTCAAATTCAACCGTATAGTCCCCTTCTCCTGACGAAAATGCTTCTGCCGTATATCCAAAATCGATATTTTTCACAATATTCATATCCCTATCAGGATTGATTCCTTTTCGGGTTAAGATATACTCAAAAATCATTTCTGGCATTCCGCCTTCACGTCCGCCTAACACTGTTTTTCCCTTTAAATTTTCCCACTGAAATGTTTCATTTACATCTCTACTTACCAAGAAGTTACCTGCTCGCTGTGTAAGTTGTGCAAAGTTTACAACATAGTCTTTGGCTCCTTCTTGATACACATAAATTGATGATTCCGAACCCATAAATCCAATGTCACTATCTCCTGATAAAACAGCCGTCATAGTCTTATCCGCCCCAAGACCATTTACTAGCGTTATTTTTAGTCCTTCTTCTTCAAAATAACCCTGTTCAAGTGCCACATACATTGGTGCATAAAAGATAGAGTGAGCAACTTCCGTTAAGGTAACTTCTGTATACTTATTGTGCTTTCCACATCCTGAGGCTAGACAGGAACACATAATAAAACATAAGCAAAGACTTACCACACGATACATTTTCTTCACGAAAAAATCCCCCTGTTCTCCTTCTGTATGATAAAGTTTTATATAATATCATATGAAGAATAAGGGGGTTGGTGCTAAAGCTTGGTATCTACTAATTCACATTTTCCAAACAATCTCTCCACAATACTCAGATATTCACTTAATCGGTTCACCTTCCGAATCTCTTTCAAATACTTATCTGCATCCACAAAAGATTGTCCCATATAGAACCACACTTCTTTCATCTTAAACAGCACATTCCTATCACCAGACATAATCTCCTGATACCCAGCGCAAAGTTCATCATGAAATGCCCGCAACGTATCTTTCTGCAATTGTTTTCCTTCCATAATCTCATCTCCAAGACCAGGATTTCTTAACAGTCCTCTGCCAAGCATAACAGCATCCACCTGTGGAAATTCTTTGCGAAACTTCTTATAATCGTCAACCGTAAAAATGTCTCCATTGTAACAAACAGGATTTTTACTTTCCTGTAATGCCATACGGAACACTTCTAAATTTGGTGTATTTTTATAAAAATCCTTTTGCACTCTCGGATGTATGGTTAGTTCTTCCACTGGATACTGATTATAAATACCAAGTATCTCCTCAAATTCTTCTGGCGACTCCAGCCCAATTCTGGTTTTTATCGAAAGTTTAATCTTTATTCCATCGTACACCGTCTCCAGAAAACGGTCTAACTCTTCTGGATATGCCAGCAATCCAGACCCTTTCTTTTTCGTCACAACCGTTCTGGCAGGACAACCAAGATTAAGATTAATCTCCTGATAACCATAACCTTCTAAAAACTCAGCCATTTTAAGAAACTGCCCAGCATTATTACTTAAAATCTGCGGAACTGCATGAATACCTTTATTATTTTCAGGCAAAATATCATGTAATTCCTTTGATTTAAGCTTTCCAGTCTGATTTGTTACGATGAAAGGCAGATAATATTTATCTACATTTCCAAAATATTTCTTATGCGTGTTTCGATAAACGTAACCCGTTATTCCCTCTAATGGTGCATAATACAACTTTTTCATTACGAATCCTCATTTATAAATTTCATTACATTTTCAAATGTATCTTTTCCAACTTGATAACCATGCTCAAAAAAATGTTCCAATTTTTCATTGTTACGCTCCATTCTTTTGACTGCTGGCTGCTCTGGACGGATGACGAGCACTCGCCCTTCCTTTTCATATTTTTCTAATGCATCCAGTTCCTTCTGATACATTTCTGGACGATTGAGTACCGCTTGTAGAAACTCTGGATATTTATGATATTTTCGTGAATATAGTCTTCTTAACTGCTTTGAAACAGATGGTACGTATCCTTTATTATGAGTCATGATAACAACGGCTCGATCACATTTTTCCTCTTCCATAGCACGGATTACTGGAATTGAATCTGCCATTCCTCCGTCTAAGTACTTTTGCCCATCTATCTCAACCATGTTCGCTAACAGTGGCAAACTACAGGATGCTTTTCCTTTTAAAAAGAGTCGATCTAAATCTTTCTGTTCTGTTAAGTACTCTGCTTCACCAGTATTACAATTTGTCACAACAATTTCATTCTTTACCTTTGACTGAAAATATGTTTTTCCATCATAGGGAAACTGATTGTAAGCATACTCATGAAAGACACGGTCTAAATCTAAAATATGACCAGTTTTTATTAGGCGTTTCATTCCATAATATCTATTTTCCTTGTCAGGAATCATACATTGCTTCGTTCTGCCGATTTGATTAGCAATGTAATTTAGAGCATTACAAGTTCCTGCAGATACACTAACAACATATGGAAAATAGAGATTTTGTTCCATCCAATAATCTAGTACTCCCGCTGTAAAAATTCCTTTGCATGATCCACCTTCTAGTACTAATCCTGTCTTCATCTTAATATCTCCTCTATGATAATTTCTTCTTGCATTACAAAGTATAGCCCATTCTACTGTAAATGTAAACGTGGCATCATGAATTCACTATTTATACATGCACAAAAGAATTATATGTTTAATACAATAAAAAAAGTCAATACTTTTACTGAACAAAACAAACATTCAGAAAGGGTTGAGGTGTATGACTATTTTTTCGAATCAGGTACTACATGCAGAATCTATTGATTTTTCCAAATGGCCTACTATTAATGGGGATTCTATTGTGTTAGAAAACGCTCGTTCCGAGTATTTAGAAAAATGTCTTGAATTGTTGAATTATTATATGAATCGCTATGTCTCCCACGTTAACTATCCTGTTTGGGAACAGTATGCGGATGTTGTGGAAGATATTTTGGCCAGTCGAGAATAATTCTATTTATAAAGAAAAGCTCCCACCAATGTGAGAGCTTTTCTTCTATTGATTTAATTTCCAAAGAAACCGAATGGATCATCATAATTGTAATCATTTCCGTTTCCATTTCCGTTTCCATTATCATTACCATTAGGATTCTGATTTTGATTTGATTTTGACTTAGAACCAGAATCTTTATCCTGTTCTGATTTTGATCCCATTGTTACTGTTAACTCTTTCGTTTCATATTTTCCACCATTATTAATTGCTACATTAATGGAAACCATATCTCCAACTCGCAAGGAATTTAATACTTTCATTAAGTTGTCTGTTGTTTTAATCTCTTTTCCATCAAGTCCTACGATAACCATTCCAGTTTTAATTCCTGCCTTCTCGGCTGGTGAACCTTCTGCAACTTCTGTAACGTAAACTCCTTCAGGAATGTTAAACCTTTGAGAATAACTCTTATTCACATCCTGTCCTACAATTCCTAAGTAAGCAGAATTGCCATTCGATTCGCTCTTTCCTTCCATTAAATCCTGGATAATAGGAAGTGCATCTGATATTGGAATTGCATATCCCATACCTTCAACTTCTGTTGTAGCTGTCTTGGCAGAATTGATACCGATTAACTGTCCTTTCGCATTCAATAATGCTCCACCACTGTTACCAGGATTGATAGCTGCATCTGTCTGCATTAATGTCATAGAAGAATCTTCTACTGCAATCTGTCTGTCTAAGGCACTTATATGTCCTACTGTAACAGACTGTCCATATCCTAAAGCATTACCGATTGCAATGGCAACTTCACCTACTTTCGTTTTATCGGAATCACCGATACTAATCACTTTAATCTGTTCTTTCGTATCATCTGAAATATCTGCAAACTTAACTGAAACAACCGCAAGATCTGAACTTGGATCTGCACCTTTTACAGTTCCTTTTACAGACTTTCCATCTTTAAATGTTAGTTCTACGGTTGCACCCTGTCCAGAAATAACGTGGTTATTGGTTGCAACTAACACTTCGTTGCTGTTCTGTCCTATGATAATGCCGGAGCCACTGCCTTGTACATCTTCTGAATACGTTCTGCCGAAGAAATCACTAACTGTCTCTGTTGCTGTCGTTGTGATAGAAACAATCGAAGGCATAACATTTTCAGCTACATTAGAAACAGAATCAGAAACACCAGTGGCTTCCTCTGTCACATCCAAAGCTGGGTCTGATGTAGCATTAGGGTCGTCACTTTTTCCTGGCTTTTCACTGCTTGCAACCTGATTGTTTTTATTCACACCATTTAACTGGTCTGCTACCTGGCTTACACCGTAGAATCCAACACTGCCTACTACAAAAACACTTGCTGCAATAGAAATTCCTGCCACAATTTTTTTCCATTTATTATTGTTGTTATGATTCGAACCATTCGGCGATGAATTGTAATTAAAATTACCATTTCCCTGATTTGGAGAACCGTATTGGTTATAGTTCTGATAACCATTGTTGTTATAACCATTATCCTGAGTATTGTTTTGATATGAGTTTCCACTTGGAGATTGATTCTGTGGAGTTCCATATCCACTGGTTTCGTTTTGTCTGTTTCCTGCGTTATTGTCTATGTTATTCTCGTTATTGAAGTCGTCGTTATTCATTACTAAAATCTCCTTTCACCTATCCTCTGTTTAATTAAGAGTTTACCAGTAAAATATGTTGACTTTGTGAACGATTTCAATTTCTTTTTAATTTATACTGTTTTAAAATTTCCCAAAATCCGGTAGCTCCTTGCCTCTTCCTGAATACCATAGATTGCATTCTGCACTCCTGGCTGCTCAAGATTTCCTTCTACTTCTACAAAGAAACGGTATTCCCATTTCTTACCTTCAATCGGTCTAGATTCAATTTTAGTCATATTTAAATTATTAAAAATAAAATGTGAAATCATGTTATACAAAGAACCACACTCATGAGGCAACTGAAAACAAATGCTCACTTTATTAGAGTCTTCTAAATACACTGGCTCTCTCGAAACAATAATAAAGCGTGTTGCATTAGTAGTTTCGTAATTAATATTTTCTTTCAGAACACTAAGTCCATAGCATTTAGCTGCTCTTTTACTTGCAATCGCTGCAAACTCTGGATTCTGCTCTTTTGCCACCATTTTAGCACTAATTGCTGTACTCATATAAGGTATCTGTTCCATATCTGGATACTCCTCTAAAAATGTTGCACATTGTAAAAGTCCTTGCTCATGTGAAAATACCTTTTTTAGATTTTCAATTTTAGCGCCTGGTAATCCTAAAAGACACTGGTCTACTTTCAGTTCATGCTCTCCTACAATATAATTATCATAATCGATTAACAAGTCAAAACAGTCTGTAATTCCGCCTGTTGAAGAATTTTCAATTGGCAAAACCCCATAATCAGCTTTACCGTCTCTTAACTCTTCCATAACATCTTTAAAAGTTTTCACTGCATAGGATTCCACATTTTCGCCAAAGAATTCTAACATTGCCTGTTCTGTATACGCGCCTCGTTCTCCGTAAAACACAACCTTTTTATTCTCCATATCAAGCTGCTTTACGGGAGTTAAATTATGTTTTACCTCTTCACGTTTTAGCAAAGCATACTGCAATTTTCGGCTTATAGACATAATCTGAGTATACAACTCCTGTACGCTCTGTTTGTTAAATTCATCATTTGCCATATTTCCTAACTTTTCAAGAATCTGCTCTTCTCTTTGTTTATCATAAATTTTCTTACCTGTTTTTTGTTTGTATTTCGCAACTTCTACTGAAACGCCCATTCTCTCTTGAAACAACTCTACTAGCTGCCTGTCAATTGCATCTATTTTCTGTCTGCTTTCGTTTAAATCCATTGTTCTCGTTCCTTCCATTGTTTCTTACATTATGTTCTCGTTAAGTACTTTCTATGTACGTAATGATACATCACGAACCCTATTATATAATAGGGTTTTTAAAATAACAAGAAGAACTAGGCCACAAGTTGGGGTTGCATTGCAAGTTTTGGTAATCTATAATACGATTAGATAGAACTATAGGAGGTATTACATTGAAAAGGAAAATATTATTTCCAATTATTATGGTTGCAATCATTGCTGTCCTAATCGTATATGCAAATATGACAAATAAAATTGTCTACAATGATGACATGACCACTGGCAATACACCTGGAAACTTAATGAACAACGGGTATTATTGCGAAGAGGGCGACACTATTTATTTTAGCAACTTAAACGATTACGAAAAACTTTATTCTATGGATTTGAACTGTAAGAATTTCAAACGACTCGGAACAAGTACAGTTTCTGATATTAATTGTGCTGGAAAATACATATATTATGCAGGCAGAAGTAATAAATACAAAGCTGCGAAAGCCAAAAACTCAGGTTCTGCTCTTTCTTCTGGTGGAGTAGGACTATTCCGTAGTGATCGCAAAGGAAAACATATACAAACCTTATATGGAGATGCTATTGGAAGTGTTTCCTTATTTGGAAACTATCTATACTACCAGCATTACACAAAGAAAGATGGCTTATATCTATACAAAACCAAAATTGATGAAAAAGAAGGGAAATGTTTATTTGAAAGTCCGGTGAGTCCGATAGGTCTTCACAATGGCAGTTTATATTTCTGTGGCACTAAGAATGATCATAAAATATATAAAATGTCACTAAAAGATGACTCTTATGATTTATTTTATGACGGAAACTGCTCCAATGTACTGGTCTTCCAAAACAAAATCTATTTTATTGATTTAAACAATAATTATGCATTAACTAGATTAGATTTAGACGGTTCGAATCCTGAAGTGCTTGTAAATGACCACGTTCTCACTTATAACTTTAGCTTAAACGGAAACTTCATGTATTATCAGATTGATGATCAAGAAAACAGTTGTATCTGCCAGATGGATATGGAAACGAAAGAACATGACGTTCTGCTCAAAGGGAACTTCTGCAATATTAATACAACAAGCAACTATGTTTTCTTTCGTGAATTCGATACAGACAATGAATATGTAATTGCAGATGAAAAGAATCCAAAACTTAATCTATTCGACCCACCAGTAATAAAATAATTAATATTCTACATAGAAAGGACTAGGTCTGAATGACATTTCATTCAAATCTAGTCCTTTCCTATATGCTGGGCTAATTATTTGTCATTGCTTTCCTTTTGCTGCAACTCCAAAAAGAGCTGGAAAACAGTTTTTTGAAGCAATGGATGCTTTGCCCATGGCGCTATCTGTACTAAGGGACGCAATACAAAATCACGCAAATGCATTTCTATATGGGGGATGATTAGGTTCGGTTCCCGTACCACTTCTTCTTCATAAAGAAGGATATCTAAATCAATGGTTCTTGGTCCCCAATGAATGAGACGTTCCCTCTTAAGTGCCTGCTCAATCACACCTATTACCTCTAGCAGTTCATTGGGTGAAAGCAACGTCTTTATAAGCAATGCTCCATTAAGAAAATCGTCCTGTTCTACTCCACCATATGGCTTTGTAACAATGAATCCTGATACTTTCTCCACACGAATCTTTGGATTGTCTGAAAGCATCTTGATTGCATCTTCTAAATTCTTTTTGGTATCTCCCATATTAGAACCTATGCTTAAACACACCATGTTCCACTTTCTCTTAATAGAAACAGCCACTGTGTCCATGGGTAACAAAATTGGTGCCCAAGGCTTCTTAAGTTCTACTTTTACCTCTTCTACTGGAAAGCGTATTAAAATCTCTTCTGCCACATGCTCCACTGCTGCTTCTAGTAATTTAAATGTATATTCCTGCAGATACTGATTTACAAAATGAACGACTTCTGCGTAACTTACCGAATTCTCCAACACATCTGTCTTACCTGCTTTTCTTGTATCAAGGCCTAATTCTAACGAAATGAGAAATTTCTGTCCTAATGCAGTTTCTTCCTCCAGCACACCATGGTGTGCATACACTTCTAAGTCACGAATCTCAATTTTATCCAATTGCTTTCTCCTTTATGATTCTGCATGTAAGATAGCTTCCGTCATGCGAATTGCACGTACATTTGCCCTTACATCATGTACTCTTACAAACTGACAGCCTTTCATAACTGCCATTACGGTTGTTGCCATTGTTCCTTCTTCCCGTTCCGTTACGGAAAGATCCAGTGTCAATCCTATGACAGATTTTCTAGAAGCTCCAAGAAGTACTGGAAAATTTAATTTATGTAGCTCCTCCAAGTGTTTCATGGCTAAAAGATTCATTTCGTATGTTTTTGCAAATCCCACTCCTGGATCTAGGATGATTTTACTATCATCTATTCCAGCATTATGGGCAATCTGAATGCATTCTTTTAAATCCTGTACCCAATCATTCAGAAAGTTTATGTACTCTGTATTCTGTCGATTATGCATGATACATACCGCTTTATCATAATCCTTTACCCCTTTTGCCATCTTGGGGTCATATTTGAGTCCCCAAATATCATTTACTAAATCCGCGCCTGCACTACATGCCGCTTTCGCTACCTGTGATTTATAAGTATCAATGGAAACTGGTATGTCAAAGTTGTTTTTAATCGCCTCAATTACTGGAACAACACGTTCCATTTCTTCCTCATCTGATATCTTTGTGTAATTAGGACGTGTGGATTCTCCACCTACATCAACGATAGCAACACCATCCTGAACCATTTCTTCCACATGCTTTAAAGACTTGTCTAAGCTATTCCAACTTCCACCGTCTGAAAAGGAATCTGGTGTCACATTCAAAATTCCCATAACATGAGTCCTGCCCATATCAAATGTCTTGTTTCCTATCTGCATATTCTGTATCATCCTTGTTGCCTCCTAAACTAATATATGATTTGCTTGTTCTTTGCTTCTGGCGGCCACTTGCAAGTGTCGCTTGCCTTACAGCAAAAACAGTCGCGGGATAATTTATCTGCACGGTACAAAAGCGCTCCTAGAGTCTGTTCTTTTGCCTGTTCCTTCTGCCTATGGGTTTTGATTGCCTCTACTATCTGTTCGATCTCTTGTTCATTAAAACCGCATTTTGGAAGCCAGTTTAACGCCATTACAATACTTCCCGATTCGTGAGAACAGGCATCTTGATATTCATAGGCACGTCCTATGTCATGCATATAAGCCATTACATAAATCATCTCTTTGTCAAATGCCATCTTTTCTTCCAATGAAATCATATATGCGATTCTTGCCACATCACGAGCATGCTCCTTACCATGGCCACAGTAAATTCGCTTTTCTTCAAATTTTTCTATCATTTGCTGCGCCTGAATATATTCCCTCATTTCAAGCAGTTTATATAATCGTTCCATTCTTAACCTCTAATTAGCTGAAAAAATGTCTGTTTTAATGATTCATCTTCTAAAAACACACCTTTTGATACAAAGGAAACCGTTTTTGACCCTGGTTTTTTAATACCACGCATGGTCATACACATATGTTCTGCTTCTATGTATACAATGACGCCCTTCGGTTTTAAATGCTCCATAATGTCCTCTGCTATCTGGCTTGTCATCTGCTCTTGAATCTGAGCTCTCCTAGCATATACTTCTACTGTTCTCGCTAATTTACTTAAGCCTACCACTTTTTTATCTGGTATATATGCAATATGTACCTTCCCGTAGAAAGGTAAAAAGTGATGTTCGCATACTGAGTAAAATGTGATATCTTTCTCGATTACCATTTCGTTATTGGATGCGGTAAATGTCTTACTCAAAGGTTCTTTGGCGTCTTTTCCTATTCCTGCAAATAGTTCTTCACACATCGTACTAATTCTGGAAGGAGTCTCTTGCAAACCTTCACGGTCTACATCTTCCCCGATGCCTTCTAAAAATAGCCTGACTGCTTCTTCAATTTTGTTCTTATCCATATTATCATCCTTCCAAGAAGTTTCAAATTCGTATTGAATTATAACATTATTCGAAAAAAGTGGCAATAAGGGGTGAACTAAAAAAGATAGAGGCTTTTTAATTTGCCTCTATCCTTTTAAGTTCACTTTCTTTTTCCTCAAAAACTTTGGTAAACTTTTTATAAAATTCACCATGTTTATATGTTCCATCCGGCTGCACAACATCACCTGTATATGTAAAAACCTCTTTAAACTCTCTGTTTGCATATTTATCTAATCCAAATCGCAATAATGGCAATCCTGCATCTTGTGAAACATCATCTAAAATATCGTCGAACGCACCATCCAACGATTCGTCCATATTATTTCGTATGTCATGAATCAGACTAATAAACCAATTTGAGGTAATTGCATGTTCAAAATACTTTTTTACTTTTTCTGTTTCTTCTAACGTGGTAGTTGATCCAGATAACATCTTTTCAAATGATTTCTGCTTTCTTTTCTCAATCAAGTCCCGATAATTTGTCCTAAAATGTTCAATTTCTTTATCAAATAGTCCATTATTTATCTGCTTTATCCATCCAGCTTCATCTGCCTTTGTAATCTTTTTATTCTTCAAATCATTATATACGAGTATGTATGTCATATTTTTGCATGTATACATTATGCTGGGCTCAAAAAATGAAAATTTCTCTTTGAATTTTTTATCTTGTGCCACTGAAAAAAGCACATTTAAACTTGATAATATCTTTTCTCTTAATTCACTTACTTTTGCATGAATTCCATCATCGCCAGACCGATTGTCGTCAACGATTTCTCCATTTTTAAACTCTATAAAATACCAGTGTTCGTCCCATAGATAAAGTGCATCGTTCGTAGCAGGATATTTCATCATTCCATTTTCTTTACAGTACTTTTCTGCAACTTCATCAAAATTGACTGCTGTTAATCTGCTGTCGATGAGACATTCTTTATGCTTTGTATCTTCACTTATTTTTTCAAGAGTTTCAACTGGAAAGCCTAGCTCTTTTTGAAATTTTTCCTCATCTATCTTTTTCATTCGTCTTCTTCATACTCCATCTGTTTCAGTTTTCTAAGCGGTTCTGCTAATGTTCTAAAAAGTACATTTGTGTTTTTTGTAAAATCAGTTATTTCTGTATCATCATCTATATTTTCTGCTAAATAAAATTTACATTTGCCTATCGACTTTTCCTGTAAAGCATAAGACTGAATTGCTTTCAAAAAATAAGGACTATGTGTGGTTAAAAGAATTTTTATACCTAACGCTTTCTGCAATTCGACGATTATCTGAGCATACAATAATTGCCATTCTGGATGTAAATTAATTTCTGGCTCATCAAGAATCAATATACTATCTGTTGTAAGCATCCCAAGTGAAATCAAACTTTCCAACAAAATCATAGATTTCAATCCTGTTGACAGATTTGGTAACATAATAGGTTTATCACTTCCCTGTTCCCAGTATTGTATTTTTCCTGATTTATATTTACATTCTCCTGGTATGGCTTCTCTTATAAGATGTAATACTTTATCAAACTTTTTTTGCATAGCCGTTATTTCAAGATCATTTGAATCATCTTCCTCATTTGCTAGTACGCTTTCAGTATCAACTGCACTTCCCCACCCAAAGGAGGAGTATATTCCTTGAGGACAAAGCATCTGCCTTAAATTAATTTCAACAAAATACTTCTTTAATACAGAAAGTTGCTCTTTGACTGATTCCCTCAAATACCTATAAAATAATGGAATTTCATTAACCATATCCAGACATCTTGAATTTTCAATAAAATATGCTTTTTCCATTATTGGTGTTTTATAATCCAAACTTACACATTTATTTTCACTAAAAAGAATTTCCGACTTCTTCCCATAATCATCTTCTAAAAATACTTTTCCTTCACAAGATATTTTCTGCAACTTATTTATTTGATAACCAAATACTTGGCCAAATACTTTTGTTGCCTTTTCAGCCCCCAATTCATTCTCTTGCACTTCCCACAAATCAAGCAAACGATTTTTTGCTTTTTCTTTACGTATTTCTGCTTCCTCAAGACATTTCTCTTTATTACATCTGTATGTCTCAATATAACGTTGGGTATATTCTTGTAAATGCTTATCTATGCTAGTGTTTTTTCTTTCGTTAAAATCTTTACAAAGAACAGCTATACATCTATTTTCTATTTTTTCAATTTTCGCAGGTTTTCTCCTAAATCTACTTTCTAATTCAAAATACTCACTACACAACAATTCTAACTGCTTCCCATAATCTGAAATAATTTTACTTAATGCATTTTTAACCGTACTTTCCACATATTCATTATAATTATATAATACCTCAGTTACTGCAAATAACGCTTTTCCAACTGTACTCTTCCCTGCATTATTCTCACCCGCAATAACAGTTATTCCATTTAGTTCAATATTTGCACTGTCTAATTTACCGATATTTTCTATATATAATTTCATTTTATCCCCTTCCAAGGAAATATAATCCTTACCTACATGCTATTTTTTCATAACTCTACTATAAGTTTAGACTCTTTCATTCAATTATAAACGCAATTTTCAGTTTTTCCAATATCCTATATAATAAAAACGGAGTATCAAAACAATCCTCTCAAATTTTGATGAGAACATTTTTGCTTCCCCTAGCATGATTATAGCAAATTGTTATTTCCACCACAAACTCTTTTTACATTATTTACATATTTTATATTTCAAATACCTATACACTTCCCCCAAAAACGATAATGACCCAAAACAAATAACCACTTCATCCCTTCTAGCATACACCAAATCAAGTGCCTGTTCTACACTCTTTGCATCAACTACATCATCCACATACCTTCTCGCCACTTCCGCAAGCTTCTCAGACGGTAATGCCCTTGGATTCTCTGTCTCAATACAATAAACTTTTTCAGCATACGGACAAGTAATCCTAAGAATCTTTTCATATTCCTTATCCGCAAATATTCCAACAACAAAGGTAACCTTCTTCCCTACGAAGTACATTTTAAGTGTTTTTGCAAGGGATTTTGCCGCATCTTCATTATGCGCCCCGTCCACAATCACTAAAGGCTGCTGATTAACAACAGAAAATCTCCCTTTCCATTCCGTTCTTTTCAATCCACTTTGCATTACCTCATCTGTAATACGCACCCCTTTATCCCTTAACACCTTAGCCACCTCAATTGCAAGTGTTGCATTCTTTGGCTGATTTTCACCAAGCAGCTTTGTTTCATAAGCTACACCATCATATGAAAAACACGTTTTCTCTAACGTAAACGATTGCTCTGTCAACTTTGTAAAATCTGTCCTATAACATCTTGCACCTTGTTCCTGGCAAACTCTATCTATCACGTTCTGTATGCGTTCGCCATTCTCATAATCTCTATAATCATAACAAACCACCTCTACACCTTGCTTTATAATTCCTGCCTTTTTCTCTGTAATCTCTTCAATTGTATCACCCAAAATGTGCATATGATCCATACTAATAGAAGTCAGCACCGAAAGTTCCACCGTCTCAATTACATTGGTTGCATCTTCAATGCCACCTAACCCCACTTCCAACACAACATAATCGCACTTTTGATCTTTAAATTCCAAGAAAGCCATCGCTGTCTCAATCTCAAACGCCGTTGGCAAAGGTTCTCCTGCTTCCTCCATTGCCTGTACTGCTGTCTGTATCCTCTCTATCTTCTCTCCTACTGCTTCCTTTGTAATATACGCACAAGTATCTCCTTCCATCACTTGAATTCTCTCACAGTATTCCAAAATCGTTGGAGATACATATCGACCAACTTTGTATCCCGCAGCTACCAAAATATTGGCAATATAAGCTCCTACAGAACCTTTCCCATTAGTACCAGCTATATGTATAAACTTTAACTGGTTTTGTGGATTGTCAAAACGTTCTAGTAACTTGGTGACAGCATCCAGCCCCAAAACCATTCCTCCAGGATTTCGACTTTCCACAAACTTCATTGCATCTAAAAAATCCATTCTAATCCTCCTGTTAAGCAAGCAATTAATTCTTTTGCTCGATTTATCCCAACATAAACTTTTAGGCTGGACAAGCTTATGCCTATCCAGCCTTCTAATTCTTCTATTAATAACGTTCTTCTACTACTTGGAAAATATAGAATTTCAAGTACAATGACTCATCTGCTGCCCATAATATCGGATGATCCGCAGCCTGTGTACGGAATTCAACCTGTCTTAATCTCTTATGAGCGCTTCTTGCTGCCTGCTTGATTGTCTCAGTAAATAATTCTGTATCCATAAAATGAGAACAAGAACAAGTTGCAAGATAACCTCCATCTTTTACAAGTTTCAGTCCTCGCATATTAATTTCACGATACCCCTTCGTCGCATTTTTAATAGAAGAACGTGACTTTGTAAATGCCGGTGGGTCTAAAATTACCATATCAAACTTTTCTCCTTGCTCCTCTAATTTAGGAAGCAGGTCAAATACATCTGCGCACTGGAATTTTACAATATCTTCAAAACCATTTAATTTTGCATTTTCCCTTGCCTGCTCACAGCCAAGTTCAGATGCATCCACACCTAACACACTTTTCGCTCCAGCAATTGCAGCATTTAAGGCAAAGGAACCTGTATGGGTAAAGCAGTCTAATACTTTTGCACCTTTACACATTGGGTGAATTGCTTTACGATTGTATTTTTGGTCAAGGAAAAATCCTGTTTTCTGACCTTCTGCCACATCTACATAGTATTTCACGCCATTTTCTACAATCTGCACTTTTGTAGCAAATTCTTCTCCAATAAATCCTTTGTAGCATTCCATTCCTTCTAATTTACGAACTTTTGCATCACTTCGTTCATAAACACCACGGATGTGTATGCCATCTTTTTCAAGAACTTCCTTTAAAAGTTCAATAATCTCTAGTTTCACATTGTCGATTCCTAATGCTAAAGACTCCACAACTAAAACATCTGTAAACTTATCAATTACCAAGCCTGGCAGGAAATCTGCCTCACCAAAAATGACGCGGCAACTACTTGTGTCTACGGTTTTCTTTCGATAATCCCATGCATCTTCTACACGCTTCTTTAAAAATGCTCGGTCAATTACGGCATCTGCATTTTTAGTCATCATTCTTACTGTAATTTTGGAGTTAGTGTTAATAAATCCGACTCCTAATGGGTAATCATCAAAATCCACTACTTTCACGAACTGACCGTTCTGTGCACCTTCTTCGATTACATCTATCTCGTTGTCATATATCCACAAGCCACCAGCTTTAAATTGTCTGCCTTCGCCTTTTTTTATTTTCACTACTGGATAAGTCATAATTTCCTCCATCTTGGTGTCCTTTGTTCTCATATAATTAGTAAACACCATAAATTCTAAATCTTTATCGTTATTCTAAGTAAGTATAGTATACCATAATGGTTTAAAATGCAAGGTTTCCAGTTGTTTCGTTCTCGTTCCAAAGAAGTGCTTTCTACTCCATCAATACTTCGATCCCTTCTTTATCTGCTAATAACACGGAATCTCCAATTACGAAATCATTTTCTACTTTCTCTATGCACACTTGCTTTGTTTTTGTTTCTGAAAATCCACCATTTTCACTATAGTCATAGACATAATATGTGTTTTCCTTAGAATCTGCATTATTTGTTACAAATCCGAACTTTGTACCATCATCCGTTAATGTCAAATCCCCTATGGACACACTTTCCGTATCTTCTAAAGATACAGTGTCTTTTGTTTCTAAGCTGTCATTTTGTAACATGTTTAACCGAATACCAGAGGTATCATTGCTAAACACTAGAATTCCACTATCCGTAAACTCACCTGCAAATACTTGTTCTCCAAGACTGTTTTTCTTATCGTTAATCAGACGCATCTGATTATCGTACCTTTGAATACGTACACCATCTGTTTCTGCTGCTAATAGTTCCAGATTAGAATCTTTACCTTGAATTGCAATAATATTCTTTAGAGGAACGTTGCATTCTGTACTTTCTCCCACCTGTAAAGAATCCCCCTCTAATTGATAACTCTGAATTCTGGTTCCCTGGTCACTTTTCTTTAATGCATACACAGACCCCTCTGACACAAAATATTTTGCATCGGTTTCTTCTATAGCGAATGTATTTGCCCCATTATTCTCCACATCTACCTTCTGCATTTTTCCTTTATCTGTAAATATATATACGTTATCACCATCCTGATAGGAACACTGATAATTTCCATCTACAGAAAGTGTCGTCACTTCCTGTGGTTCTGTCTTATCCGATACATCGTACGTACTAACTATGGTTCCGTTATTATCATCCGACGCAACACATACTAGCTTGTCAGAAAGGAGATAAAATTCTTTTGCCATCTGATTTACATTTATGCGTGCGACCTCTTTTACCTCATTCGAGACAAATTCCTGAATGACAACCTCTTTTCCTTCTCCCGAATAGATTGTTGTACCATCTGTTACAGAACGCTTTCCATTCCCTTCTACAAAACTTCTAGGTTCACTTACTGGAATCTTCTTTTCACTCTGATCGGTTGAATCCATATGACCCTCTTCCTGTTTTTTGTTTTCTTTATTTTTCTTGCTATCTGTCTGAGTTTTTTTAGGTACATCCTCTTTTTTTACTTCTTCTTTTCGCTCAGCTTTATCTTCAGTTTCCAAAACCTCACTTTCCTGCTTATCTTCTGATTCCTGTGTTACTTGTACTGGCTCAATTTTATGAGGCTTTTGATTGCTTTTTTCCAAAATCCTTCCTGTATACAAGGATACTCCTGCAACAAGTACAAAGGACGCTGCTATTACCATGGACTTTTTCCATCCCTGGTTTGGATGTTTCTGTTTCACTTCTTGTAATTTGACTAGCATATTTTCTGGTTCTAAGGATTCTGGTATTTTAATTTCTTGGCTTTCCTGCAACATCCTATCCTCCAGCCATTTATTGTCATCTTGGTCAAACTCTATCCTCTTCATACAAAACCTCCGTTCTACTCCATTTCATATACCATTTCTTTCCTTAACTTTTCTAATGCTCGCCGATATTTCGAACGAATGGTGCTATGTTTTTTATGTAAAATAGAACCAATCTCTTTGCCTTTATATCCTCCGAATACGCTCATCGTAACAATCAGCCGTTCTTCTTCTGTCAAAGTGCCTAGTGCCTGTAAAACACCAACATTTTCGGACAAATCCCGAATATCTCCCACCAAGTTTTGTGGAATCTCCTCCCACTTGCTTTTATATTCTTTTATTTTCTTTTTGCATTTGCAGCTTACAATTGTAAACATCCAGCTTTTAAAGGCCGTTGGGTCCTTTAACTGGTACATGTTACGGTAAGCATCCAGCACTGCATCACTAACTACGTCCTCGGCATCCTGCTGATTTTGTAAAGTATAAACAGCAAAACGATATAGATCTTTATATATAGATTGATAAAGCTGTGCAAAAGCTTCTGCATCATTGTTTTTGGCACGCAAAACAAGCTGCTCTTGTAATTCCATGTCTTTCTCCTCTCGTATGGAAATGCATTTCAATTAATAAGTGTATTATAGTAAAAAAAATGTTGCATGCAAATAAATTTCTGAAAAAAAATGACTCATTTCATTGATGTCATTTTGTAAATCATATGAAGTTCACGTTCCATCTCTTTGGAAGTGGGTGCATTTTAAGCACCCACATTGTAATACAAACGTTGAAGTTTCTTATTGTTACATATTATAGCCAGCAAACGGGGAGAAGCTGGTGAACTAACTTGTCCCTATCTTGTCCATTATGCATATATCTATTATGGATTAATCTCTACTTTCCATAGTCCGTGAAGATTACAGTACGCATAAGCTGCTACTGGTTTTTCTGTAGAATGTAAGCAAAAATGCACGATTGGTTCCTTATCGTGAGTTAAGAATTTATATTGTGCACCGTTCTGTGTTTCTAAAACTACCGTTGTAATTAAGTGTTCTTCTGTCATAGGATGAGTAACACTGCCAACATTTACTGTAACTGTATTTCCACTGATTGTTACCACAGGCATATGTTTTTCTGTAGCAGCATCAACACTGTTTGGTGTGATTTCTTTTGCATCTGTTAAACTTTGCTCATCGGTAAATACATGAGTAATCGGTATCACTAATCCATTATTATTACACTTAAAAAATTTCATCATCTCTTTTATCCACCTTTCTTAATTCTTTCGTAGTTTGTGGAATTTTACAATTTATATGTAAGAAATCATTGCAAATTATTTTTTTTTGCTTTAATATAGAATACGCACAAACATGTAGCATGCAACATAAATATAAAGGAGGCAAAGATGAATACCAGCGAACACATCGGTCCTAAAATCAAATCCATCAATAATTCGTTGAAAAAGCACTTATGCAAGGATGGACAGAACTTAAACTTAACATCAACGCAGATGCACGTACTGAAATACCTTTGCACTCATCAAAAGGAAACTATCTACCAGAAAGATATCTTAAACGAATTTGAATTATCTAACGCAACTGTTTCCGGCATCATATCGAGACTTGAAGCAAAAGGTTTTGTGAGCTGCAGTTACTCTGGTTCTGATTGTCGTTGCAAGCAGATTACAATTACAGAGAAAGCGCTTAGCTGTGATAACAAAATCAGGCAAGATATCAGGCATATCGAATCTGTAATGGTAGAAGGGTTTACGGATGAAGATATTTCAAAGTTGCATCAATATCTAGACAGAATATTTCAAAATCTAACGAATTAAGGTTTTGATATTCTACATACAAATTTACAATATATAGGAGGAAATTATGATTAAACGTCTTAGTAAGAGCATTCGCGAATATCGAACTGTGACAATTCTGACACCTATCATGATGATCGGCGAAGTAGTTTGCGAATGTATTATTCCAATGATTACGAAGTCCCTGATTGACAACATACAAGATGGCTGTAGCATGGACGTAATCACCAGATACGGAATTGGTTTATTGGGTATGGCGATCTTATCACTTTTATTTGGCTCCATTGCTGGCTGGCTTTGTGCAACAGCTTCTGCTGGTTTTGCCAAAAATCTTCGTCATGACCTGTTTTACAAAGTACAGGAATATTCCTTTTCCAATATTGATAAATTCTCAACTTCATCCCTTGTTACCAGATTGACAACGGATGTTACAAATGTTCAGATGGCATTCATGATGATTATTCGTATTGCAGTACGAAGTCCACTTATGCTTATATTTGCATTTATTATGTCTTTTAGTGTCGGAAAAAAACTTGCTTGGATTTTCGCAGGATTTATTCCTTTCCTTGGATTTTTCCTTGGATTTATTATTTACAAAGTTATGCCATTGTTCCATGCAGTATTTAAGAAATACGATAATCTAAACAACTCTGTACAGGAAAATATCAAAGGTATGCGAGTTGTAAAAAGTTTTGTTCGTGAAGATTATGAAAAAGAAAAATTCCATGCTGCTTCTGATGATGTTAGAAAAGATTTTACCAAAGCAGAAACCATCTTAGCTTTTAACTCACCACTGATGCAGTTTTGTACCTACTGTTCTTTAATTCTTATTTCATACTTTGCTTCAAAACTCATCGTGTCAACCCATGGCACATATTTAAACATTGGTTCTTTAACTAGTATGATTACATATTCTATGCAGATATTAATGAGCCTTATGATGCTCTCTATGATATTCGTAATGCTTACTCTATCTTCTGCCTCAGCGAAACGTATTGCTGAAGTGTTAGATGAAACTAGTGATTTGCGTAATCCTGATGAACCAGTCATGACTGTCCCTAACGGCAGTATTGATTTTGAAAATGTTAGTTTTAAATATTCCTTGAAAGCGGAAAAGATGGCACTCTCCAATATTAATCTCCACATTGATTCCGGCATGACAGTTGGAATTATTGGTGGTACAGGTTCTAGTAAATCCAGCCTTATTCAGCTTATTTCCCGATTATATGATGTAACGGAAGGTGCTGTGAAAGTTGGTGGCATTGATGTTAGAGATTATGACTTAGAAACCCTACGG
>CALFNR010000189.1:0-24011 GCA_937903005.1 uncultured Lachnoclostridium sp.
ACCAGAAGGGGATGCTGGAACTGGTATGACGGCAACAAACAGCGTAGCTGTTCGAACGGGAAATGTTTCAGCAGGTACTTCAGTGTTTGCCATGGTTGTATTAGAAAAAGAGTTAAAACAGCTTCATAAAGAAATCGACTTGGTCACAACTCCATCGGGAGATTTGGTTGCAATGGTACACTGTAATAACTGTACTTCGGATATTAATGCTTGGGCTAACATTTTCAAAGAGTTTGCACAGTACATCGGTGTACCAGTCGATACGAATACCCTTTATACAAGCTTATTTAACAAAGCTATGGAAGGTGACCCTGATTGTGGCGGCTTAATGGGATACAATTATTTCTCAGGAGAACCAATAACCGGTTTTGAGGAAGGAAGACCATTAATTATTCGAACTCCTGAAACAAAATTTAACTTGGCAAACTTTATGAAAATGAATCTGTATACTTCTTTGGGAGCACTAAAAGTTGGTCTGGATATCCTGTTAAAAGAGGAACAAGTTAAGATTGATAAGATGTATGGTCATGGCGGATTCTTTAAAACACCTGTTGTAGGCCAGAAAATTATGAGTGCCGCTATGAATGCTCCAGTTTCTGTCATGGAGACAGCCGGAGAAGGTGGTGCGTGGGGAATAGCAGTTCTTGCAGCATATAGGATGCAAAAAGAAAATGGCGAATCATTAGATGCATACTTGAATAGCAAAGTTTTTGCAGGCCAGGAAGGTATAACCGTTATGGCTGAACCAGAAGATGTAACTGGATTTGATGCGTTTATGGTAAATTATAAAAATTGTCTTTTGGTAGAACAGGCAGCAGTCAAAGCTATAAAATAGAGAAAGGATAGAGATACAAGATGCTAGAAAAGTTGAAACAACAGGTTTACGAAGCAAATATGGAACTCCCAAGAAGGGGCTTGATCACCTACACATGGGGAAATGTCAGCGGAATTGATAGAGCGAGTGGATGTTTTGTAATTAAGCCAAGTGGGGTAGATTATGATGTATTAACACCAGATGATATGGTTGTTATGGATCTAGATGGAAACAGAATTGAAGGGAAATACAAACCATCTTCCGATACTGATACACATAGGGAGTTGTATAAAAAGTATGCGGATATTGGAGGAATTGTACATACGCATTCACCAGAAGCAACGTCCTGGGCACAGGCTGGAAGAAACATTCCACTTTACGGAACTACTCATGCAGATTATTTCTATGGAGAAATTCCTTGTGCAAGAAATCTTACACCAGAAGAAATTGAAGAAGCTTATGAGAAAAATACAGGACTTGTTATCATTGAAACATTTGAAGAGAGAGGCTTAAATCCAATTTATACACCAGGTGTCTTATGTAAGAACCATGGACCATTTACCTGGGGAAAAGATGCAGCGGAAGCAGTACATAATGCAGTTGTATTAGAAGAAGTGGCAAAAATGGCAACAAAAACGGAGTTAATCAATCCAGATGTAAAGCCAGCGCCGGACTGTTTAAAAGATAAACATTTCTTTCGTAAACATGGTGCAAATGCATATTATGGACAATAGAAAAAAATTGTCATTTCTGAAAAAAGTAAGTATCATGTAATTGTACTGTGGGCAGAATGAAAAGTAAGAGAGGTATGATTATGAATGAAGAGTACATTACATTTACAATTGGGAAGCAAAAAAATATTGCATTAATAGCGCATGATAATAGGAAACCAGAATTGATTTCCTGGTGCAAGGAAAATAAGGAAATCTTGTCGAAACATTTTTTATGTGGTACAGGGACAACAGCACGTATGATTGCGGATAAAGCAGGTCTTCCTGTAAAAGGTTACAACAGCGGTCCGCTTGGTGGTGACCAGCAGATAGGAGCTAAGATTGTAGAAGGAGTTGTGAATTTTGTAATATTTTTCTCAGATCCTTTGACAGCACAGCCTCATGATCCAGATGTGAAAGCGTTGCTCCGTATTGCACAAGTATATGACATTCCGATTGCCAATAACCGTGCAACTGCAGATTTTATGTTACATTCTGAGTTTATGAATGCAGAGTATGAGCATAAAGTTATTAATTTCAAAAAGCATATCGCAGACCGCGCGGAAACATTATAGATAAAAACGGAAAAAGGAATTTACAGCAGATTTGGTTGTAGGTTCCTTTTTTAGCATCCAAAAAACAGCAAGTTTGTAAACGATTATAAATAGGTAATCTTAAATTTTTCTATGGGTTTACTAGGAAAAATAAACAACATATATCCAAGGAAAATGATATTGAAACAGTATTTTACATAATATATGATAAAAATAGCAATAGCGAAATTTATTATTTAATGTAAAACCAAAGAAGGAGGGAACCTGGACAGGAGTGCAGGGATTATACTACCTATTTTTTCGCTACCAGGGAATCAAGGCATTGGAACAATGGGAAATGAAGCATACCGCTTTATTGATTTCCTTTCGGAGTCAGGACAAACATATTGGCAAGTGCTTCCGCTTGGTCATACATACAACGGCTCGCCTTATGAAGTAATATCTTCATTTGCTGGAAACATGTATTTAATTGATATGGAAAGGTTACATACACAAGGTCTGATAGAATGTGATGAGCTAGATAAATTAGCAGCATGTGGAAGTCAGGAAAAAATCAATTATAAGGAGTTATTCGAAGTAAAGGAGACTGCTCTTAGAAAAGCATTTCGTAAGATTGATGTGAAAATTCAAGAGGAGGTAGCGAGTTATAAAGCAGATAATTTGTGGCTTAAGGATTACGCACTTTATAATGCACTGAATTATCATTTTAAGACTGACAATTGGCAACAATGGGACATATCATTAAGGCAAAAAAAGCCTAAGATTCTAGACAAATATCGTGTTCTTTTAAAAGATGAGATTGAGTTCTGGTATTTTGTGCAGTATATATTTATGAAACAATGGATGGAATTAAGGAATTATGCAAACTCAAAAAAAGTCCAGTTCATCGGTGATATTCCTTTCTACGTGTCCATGAACAGTGTAGATGTATGGGCGAACCCAGAGCTTTTCCTAATGGATGAGCACCTAAATGCCATCAAGGTAGCAGGATGTCCACCTGATAGTTTCAATTTGGATGGACAATACTGGGGGTATCCAGTATATAATTGGGAAGCTCACAAACAGCATGATTATGACTGGTGGCATCAGAGAATTATTTACAGTAAAAGAATGTATGATGTAGTTAGGCTGGATCATTTTATAGGGTTCACAAGGACGTGGCATATACCTGCGGACACAAAAACAGTATCACAAGGAACTTGGGTGTCAGGTCCAGGAATAGACTTCTTTAAGCGTTTATTCCAGAAAGAGAGTGGGCTAAGGTTAATAGCAGAAGATTTGGGAGCTGTCGACCAAGATGTAATGGAGTTGCGTGATAAAACAGGCTGTTTAGGTATGAAGGTACTTCTCCTAGGATTTGATAGCAGGGAGAAGATGGATTATCGGCCTCATACTTTCAATTATAATTCAATTGCTTATACTACAGTTCATGATACAGAACCTATTAATGGATGGTTTGAAAGTGCGTATACGAAAGATATACAGGAGGCTATTCGTTATTTAAACTTGACCGAAGAGGAAGGTTATAACTGGGGGATGATTCGTGGATGTTATAGTTCAGTAGCAAAAATTGCAATGATACAATTGCAGGATTTGTTAGGGTATGGAAGCTGGTCTAGGATGAATGTGCCACCACTGCTTATGGATAACTGGACTTGGAGATTAGACAGTTTCGAGAAGTTAGAACCGTTAAAGTCAAGACTATATGAAGTGACCAAAAGGTATGCACGTTTAAGAAAATAAAAAAATATTTGGAGGAAGAAAATGACAAATATATTTTACAAGTATAGTGCTTTTACATCGAATGCATTAAAAGAAAAATATGCATATCGGTTTAAGGCATTAATGTGGTCTTTATCAACTTTATTTAATATGTTGGTACAGTATTATCTTTGGAAATCAATTTACGAAGAAGTCAACGGACCATTTATGGGAGTTGCAAAGGGCAACTACCTGATTTACATAAGTTTTGGAGTCGTATTTTATAATATAACCTCTTGTATGGAGAATATGAATATTGCAGAAGATATCAAGTCTGGCAATATATCTATGAATTTGACGAAACCTATTAACTATAAGATTATGGTTTTGTTTCGCCATATAGGATCAAAAGCAGGAGAAGCAATTGGTTTGATTCCACTTTTGATTGTTGCTTTTTTATTAACAAATCATGTGGGAACGATTTCAGGCACACAGTTTATAGCATTTCTAGTTTCAACAGTGTTAGCGTTCTTTCTTGTATTTTCTTTTTCCTACATAATCGGTCTGGTAACATTTTGGACCACAAATTATTGGGGAGTACAGTTTTTTACCAATACTATAATGGGACTTTTTTCTGGACAGCTTGTTGCGATTAACTTTTATATTGAACTTGGAAAAGGCCTTATGGATTTTACAGGGAAACTTGCATTTATTCAGTCACATGCGTTCGTGAGCTTTTTTCATGTTTTAGGGATTGTTGCATATTGTCTTCCGTTTCAAAGTATGTATTATACACCAATGTCACTGCTCTCAGGAATGATAAACAAACCACAAGATATTGCCATACATTTATTGCTTCAAGTATTCTGGTTAGTGGTTTTGAACGGTATTATTTGCATTATGTGGAATAGAGCACAGAAAAAAATAACAATCTTAGGGGGTTGAGTATGAAGTATTTGAAATTATATTGGCAGTTTCTTACTCTTCAGCTAAAGACAATAACGGAATACAAATCAGATTTCCTAATTGGTCTTTTGTCAGTTTTTATCGGACAGATTAATACCTTTTTATTGACAATACTGGTATTTACACAGCTGGATTCTTTAGTAGGATTCAATATATATGAGATATTTTTAATGTATGGTTTTTATGTATTCGTGAAGGGAATCGACCATTTTTATAATGATAATATATGGAGTTTTGCATGGAATAAAATAAAGGATGGACGTTTTTCAATGATATTGCTTCGACCGATTAATCCTATATTTTATATAATCATGGAACGAATCGAAATAAATGGACTAAGCGAAGTAATTATTGGATTCCTTATCATTGTATTTTCTATTCATTTTTTGGGTATTACATTATCATTAGTCGATGTTTTGATGCTTTGTGTGATTGTACTTTGTGGTTTAGTTGTATTCTTTAGTGTGAAATTAATATTTTCTGCACCTGCCTTTTGGACAGTGTGTTGTGGTGAATTCATGACAGCAGGAGTTGAGATTAGCAATGCGGCAAAATATCCAGTGGAGCTTTATAAAAATAGGGTGGTAAAGAGTATTCTTCTATACGTTTTCCCATTTCCGATTGCAGCATATTTTCCAACCGTTTACTGTCTAAATAAAATTTCTAATGTACAAAAACTTTTTGGAATTGCATCAATCCCAAATCACTTTGTAGTAATCTATTCGGTCTTAATGGCTGCAATAGTTGGATTTGTATCCATAAAAGTATGGTATACAGGATTGAAACATTTTGAGCCAACAGGTACATGATAAAGGAATGTCAATAGGAAGGAGATTCGACATGATTTCAGTAACAGATTTAACGAAAGAGTTTAGAATTAATAAAAAATACGAAGGCCTTGGTGGTGCAGTTAAATCTTTTTTTTCAAGAGAATATGATATAAAAAGAGCCGTTGATAGTTTGAGCTTTCACATCGATAAAGGAGAAATGGCAGGTTACATTGGGTTGAATGGTGCCGGAAAATCAACGACAATCAAAATGCTTTCAGGATTGATGACTCCAACATCTGGTTCCTGCGTTGTAAATGGAATGGTTCCTTATGAACAACGAAAAGCCTACACCAAAAATATCGGCGTCGTTTTTGGAAACCGATCACAATTGTGGTGGGATTTGCCTGTTTCAGAATCTTTTTCTGTGCTTCGAAAAATATACGAAGTGCCTCAGAATGAGTTTAACGAACGTCTTGGTTTTCTAATGGAAGTATTAGATATTAATGAATTTTATCTGACACCAGTTAGAAACTTAAGTTTGGGACAAAAAATGAGAGCAGACTTAGCAGCATCTATGTTACACAATCCAGCAGTTCTATTCTTAGATGAACCAACAATTGGACTTGACATTATTGTCAAAGAAAGAATTCGTAAGGCAATTAAGGAAATTAACCAGAAGACAAATACAACCGTTATGCTTACAACTCATGATTTGGACGATATTGAAGAGATATGCAGCAAAATTATTGTTATTGATAAAGGAAAAAAGATTTTTGATGGGGCACTTGATGAACTAAAACATAAATATGCTAAGACGAAAACAATTAGTTTGGAGTTGAATGGACAAGAAAAAGTGGATTTTACAGACTTTTCAGGATATACACCAGAAAACATCGCCACTTCAGTAAGTGAAAATGGTGCATTCGAAGTAAAAGTAAGCACAGATCATGTCAATCTTTCTGATTTGATGCAATACATAGTAAGTAATTATGAAGTAAAAGATTTCACAATTGAAGCACCAAAACTAGAAGAAATTATTAAGGGGATTTATATAAAGGAATAAGGAAGGAGATACAATGTTCGAAGATAGAGCGGACAACCAATGCATATTTCCGTTGCATTGGAAAAAGATTTTGCAATATACGAAGCATAGATATGAAGATAATTATGTGAAATCGCTGAAAGAATCCAAACTGCTGTTTGAAGAATACAAGCGGAATCACTACATTAAGAGTAAAACCTTAAAAGAACTTCTGTTACTTTCAAATTGCACCTCTGTGCTTTTTTATGCCAGATTGTATCAAGAACAATATGGCTTAGGAGAACGACCAAGTCAAATTATCAAAGAAAAGCAGAATGCGTCATGGATGTTTGAAAGAGATTACTGTTTTATGAATATACGTGCAACGGCTATTGATACTGCTGATACAGGAAATATGATAGATGCAGTTAAGTTATTGCCAGGTCTTAGAGTTAGTGGTATACATATTGCTCCTTTTTTTGCATGTGATTATGGAATTATTTATTGCCAAAATTCTTTTTATCAGATAAACGAAGAAATTGTGCATAAAGAACTATTCGATGCAGGTGTTAATGCAATAGAACAAATGAAATTTTATATAGACTGTTGTCATCTGCTTGATATGGCTGTTGGTTTTGATATGACGCCACATACAAGCTGGAAGTCGCCATTAAGATTAGACCATCCAGAGTGCTATCGGTGGGTAAGACTTAATGAGGATAGGACGGGCTTATATGAGGATATGAGTATTGATGAACAATACAAAGATTCTTTTCAGAAGATTTGTCAAAAAAATATCTTAAGTATTGCAAATGAACTGAAAGTGGAATACAAAATCGAAAAATTTGATGTGAGTGAATATAGTCAAGAGGCAGAACGTATAGTTCAAGTAGGAAATCAGAAACTAAAGGAACAAGGATATTATTCAGTTCCGCCTCAAACTTGGAATGGGGTTGGAGTGCCTTCTTATAAAAAATATTCCTATGGAGTAGATATGCCTATATGGGATTATCGTGACAGTAAAGGACAGGATCAGGGACAGCATGCAATATGGCTTCATTCGTGTTTTTATCTGCATAAAGGAATGCGTGCGAATCGAATGCCAGATGTTATAGGGCAGCACAAGAACGCCGAGAAAGTAATCTTTAATGAAGATACGCGACAATTTCTCATTTCTTACATAAGCGAAATCGTTGAGCAGTATCAATTCGATTTTGTAAGGTTAGATTATGTAGACCATATATTTAATGTGCAAGAAACCAAAGATGGTCAGCTTCCGGTCAGTGAAACACTAACACCCGATGAATTAAAGAACATGATTGACTCGTTAAGACAGAAATGGCCAGGCTTAGGATTCCAAGCAGATCATCTTGGTAAAGATGGGGTGAAGTTTGGCAAAGCCGGATTTAATATCATTACAGGTGAAGAAGTAGGGCGGCAGTTCAATATCGAAAATGAAAGAGATATATTTGATTATTTAATGGATTCAGAGAAAATAGGCAATAACCAATGCAGACCAAATTGGGCAATTGATACACATGATATGGCACATCCATTATTCTTTGGCAAAGAACTTGCACTTCGAGAAGGAAGAGTTGGAATGCTTGCAAGATTTTTCGTTAGCAGATTTGGTAATGTTGGCCCTTATCGGAGACCAAAGTATGAGGTTATTGGCAATCAGGTACTGGCATCAGGTATTCACAGAGCCAATAATCGTCCAGAAAGCCTTGCCTGGACAGAAGATTTGGTTGTATTTAATGGGTATCATCAGATAGAAGATCTTTATGATGCGTTAAAAGATGAATTAAAAGATTGTAGAATTATATCTTATGAAATTGGCTTAAAAAATATTGTATTTACCCTTGAGTATTTACATAGGAATGCATTTTTCATTGGGATTGTTCCAATTCCTATAGTGAATGGGAAAAACTGTAATGACTGCCTAGAAAGTGAGAAGAGTTTTGTACTTAGAAATCTAGGCGGAAGGAAAATGGAGTGTTTTGTCTCTACAACTGCTAAACAGTTGGATTTCACCAATCGGTGCTTAAAAGAAGATTTCATACAGATTGATGGTGGAGAAAGTGGACAGAATATGAAGATTGAACTAAAAGAAAGTGGCTTTTTATTAATAAGATTAACAGAACAGGAAGGATATGAAGAAAATGGAAAATAAGAAAATAGTAGTTGCGGGATTAATTAACATTGAAACAACACAAGCAATTGGAAAATTCCCAATTGAGTACAATCCGATTGACTATACCTTTTTTGGTACAGAAAGTACAGTTTCGGGGGTTGGTTTTAATGTTGCAAAGGCATTAAAGTGTCTTGGAAGTGATGTTTCATTATTATCTTTAATTGGTAAAGATATGTATAAGGAATGTATCTATGCAGAGCTTGAGAAAAGTGGAATAAAAAAAGATGGCATAAAGGAATCTCTAAAGGAAATTCCTCAATCAATCGTATTGTATGATTCAGAAGGGAAAAGAAAGATCTATTTAGACTTAAAGGATATACAAGATATGTCATACGAAGTTTCGGATGAACAGAATCCATTTGAGGGCGCAGAAATTGCAGTAATTTGTAATATCAATTTTGCAAGAAGCTTATTTGATTCTGCTAAAAAAGCAGCAAAGAAAATCGCAACGGATGTACATGTAGTATGTGATATTCATGATGATTTCAATAAACAGTTTATGGAGAGTTCAGATATTCTTTTTATGAGTAATGAAGCGATACTTGGAAGAGAAGAACAATTTGTGAAAGAAGTTGCTTCAGCATACGACAATGAAATTATAGTAGTTGGTATGGGAAGTGAGGGAGCGTTGCTTTATCAGAAAGAAGATAAGTCCATTACTATGGTTAAGGCGGTACATACAAGAGATATTGTGAGTACGATTGGTGCAGGCGATGCATTATTTTCTGCGTTTATCCATTTTTATAGTAAGGGAGTAACAGCCAAAGAAGCGTTACAAAGGGCAGTTTATTTTGCTTCATATAAAATAGGCGAAAAAGGTGCAGCATGTGGATTTATTTCAGAAGAGAAATTACTTGAATTATATAAATAGAGAAAGAAAGGGTGAACTGATTTTGGAAAAGCTTGAAATTTACTTATTAGAAGGAACATTAGGTGATTTACCAGAAAAGTGGAATGTTCAGGATATCGCAAAGTTTCATTATAGTAATATTATGAAATCACTATATTTGACTGATTTTCCAGAGGCATGGAAAGATGGCGATATGAAGAATTATATGTGTACCATTGGTGCAAATGATTACTTTAATAAATGGACAGGCGAAGAGTTCATGCCATTAGAAGGAACGTCATTAGAAAATCTGTATTCATTCGTTAACAAAGAACTTGCAGATGGATCTATTGTAGAAGGAAAGAAGACGGGACTTCCTATATGTGGAGGAAATCATCAGTTACTATTCTACAATAAAAAATATACAGATAAGGTTCCTGAAACAATGGAGGAATTAATTCAGTTTAGTGAGGAAGCAAAGAAAAAACATAACCTTGAATATGGTTTTACTATGCCGACAGGTGGGGTGTATTTTATCCTTCCGTTCCTTTATGGCTTCGGAGCCGATTTGTGGTCAACAGATAACGAGGCAATTCCGTTTGAGCCATTAAAAAAGACGATTATAATGCTTAAGGAGCTTATTTATGATAAGAAGATTCTACCTGTAAAATGGGAAGAACCAGAAAGTGTTGCGTACTTTAAAGAACAGCGATCTGCATATTGCATAGGTGGAGACTGGAATATTCATGAATTTGATGAAGCATCTGGTCATAATCTTGGAGTTTGTGAAATTCCAAAGCTCGAAAGAGAATGTCGTTCAACAGCGAATGCTAATTATCTGTTTGTTACAAAACATCTAAAGCCAGAATTGTATGAAAATGTTGAAAAGCTATGCAAGAAAATGCTTAGTGACGAAGTGCAGACACAGATTATGAAAGAGTTGTATCGCATGCCTGCTTCCGTAAATTATAAAATGGATACAAGTCAATTTGACGAGTTAATGATAAAGAGTTATGAAATCCATAAAAAGGCATTTATAATGCCGCCATTACAATCGGTTACTCATATGTATCACGTTTTGGCAGACATGCTTGAACCAAATGTAATCATTCGTGACACACCAGAAAAGCTTGCCGAGAAAGTAATATATCATTTAACGGATGTAAAAAGTTACTATGAAAATAATCTGATTAAATTGTAGGTGAAATATTGTGAAGATACTAATTTTAGGTGGAACAGGTTTGTTATCTTCTGGAATAACGAAGAAGTGTTTGGAGAAGGGGTACGAAGTAGTACATTTCAATCGAGGAACTACTAATGTATCAGATGGGATACAACAGATAAAAGGCAATCGATATGAAAAGGACGAGCTTAAAAGGGCTTTGCAGTGTAAGCCAGATGTTGTAATTGATATGCTTTGTTTTGAACCAGAACATGCAAGGCTTGGTGTAGATGTATTTCAAGAACAAGTAGATCAGTATATCTATTGTTCTACTTCATGTGTATATACTCCAAGAATTGCAGAAAATATGATATTGGAAGACAGTGAAACAAAACCTTTGACGGAATATGGACAAAATAAGCTGGCAGCAGAACAAATTTTTAGAAAAGCAGCAGAAGAGGGAAAATTTTCTACAACAATTTTTCGCCCAGGGCATGTGTATGGAAATGACTTCTTAGTAACTAATTTGGATTTTGAAGGAAAGTTCGTTTTAGCCAGAATGCTTCAGAACAAAGATGTCATTTTAACAGATGGTGGGAAGAGAAAGTTTCAGGCATGCCACAAGGACAATATCGGAAATGCTTTTGCTGAATGCTGTGGAAATAAGGATGCATATGGAAAGATATATAATATTGCTGGTGAAGAGTTTATGGACTGGAATACTGTGTATGAAATCGAAAAGTCAGTCTTAAACAGTAAGAGTAATATTATTTACTTAAAGTCAGAAGATGTAGTTCGAGAAGATCGTGCAAGATTCGATTTTCTAGAGACCTATACAAAATATGACTGGATGCAGTCCATGGAGAGGCTCAAATCAGATTTGGAAAATTATCAATATGAAGTTGATTTTCAAACAGGAATTGGACAATTTATCGAGGATAATTATGAAATGATAAAGAAATGTGAAACGAATGACCAGTTATACGATAAGATGATATCTTATGCCAGTGAGCAGTAGGGAGGAGCACTATGTATTTATTTAATTCAACAGTTTTAGTTGAGCCTACAAATATTTGTAATCTAAAGTGCAAAATGTGTGAAGCAAGATGTACAGTAGAGGCAGGAGAAAATGAAGTAGAACATCTTGAACCAGAAAAGTTTGAGATAGCACTTAAAAAACTAGATGGGTACATCAGTAATGTTGTTTTTCAAGGAGACTGTGAGCCTACCTTGAATCCGCATTTAGAGGAACTTGTAAAAATAGCGAGAAAATATACAGAACAGGTTGCGATAGTTACAAACGGCATGGCTTTAACACCAAAAAGAATTGATGCACTTGTTGAAAATGGATTGACGTGGTTTGCACTATCTATTGATGATCATAGACCGGAAGTTTACAACTCCATTCGAACCTATAGTGACTTCAGCAAAGTAACCGACAATCTAAAGTATCTGATTAAGAAACGTAATGAGAGCAATAGGAATATTTATATCGTAACACATAAAATTGTCTTTCCAGGAGATCAGGTCGATACTTTACTAGATTACATAAATTATTTTTACATAGAGCTTGGTGTTAATAAAGTAACATTCGCTCCCCTAGTCGAGCAGGGGACTATAGATAATGCAACGTGGCTGCTAACAAGGAATGAACTTGAAAACAGAATGATTCAGAAAGGCATCAACATAAATTTGAAAGATTTTGCAAATTATCCATATGCAACGATTCATAAATATTGTGGAACGAATCTGTTTTTCATTAGCCATGAAGGTAATTTTGCTCCTTGTGGTCTGCACACAAGAAGCAAAAAAAATTTTGGAAATCTGTTCATCGAGGAATTAAACGACATTGTAAAAAAGAAAGAGTTTAAAGAATATCATGAATACTGGATGTACAAAAAATATGATTGTAACCCTCCAGAAATATGTAAAGGATGTTATTTACTTAAGAGCCCATATTTCAGATATTGTTTAGATGATAGTCTAGAATCTTGTAATTCGCTCTGGAATAAGGTGAATAACTAATCTGGAACTGAGTTAGTATTTTGGCAGTTTTAGAATGAGGCGCACTAAGACATTAGTGTCGCCCATTTTTTTATTAACTAGGAAAGTTCTCCGCGCGTCCTTCTCTAGTTAATAAAAAAGCGCCATAAAAACAGGGCACAGGATGCATACAAACGGGTAAGGAAATAAGTCGCTAAAGAAAAGTGACACTCGTTCGGCGAGGCAAAGTGCCTTCTCCCTCAAGATTGAGGGGCAGGGGAATTGAGAGTGTCGAAGACACTTTGTTCTGCAGAAGACAATTGTTTGCAAAAATAATGTGAATTGAATATTTTTACAATGTCCTCCCCTGAAATACATATGTATGCACTAGAAAACCGATAAAATAATGATTACAAAATGTATAATTATGCAAAACAAAGAAATCAATTTTGCGAAATGGGAAAAATAAACATTGACAATGAAAAATGTATCGTATATCATCTTAGAAAAATATATTATATTCTGAACATTTTAAAAAAAGGGCACAAGGACGTGCATGACACATGTTATGGACGTTTTTTCTTTAGGGTGGTGCTTTAATACGATGAAGCGTTAATTTGACTCCATTTTAAACCAGTAAGAGTAAGTATATGTAAAAAGTTAGGAGAGGATATTATTGAGAAACTATGTCTTTAAAAGAGCAGGCCTCGCCGTTGTAACCGTATTATTAATTAGCATGATTACTTTCTTTGCTATGAATGCAATACCAGGTGGACCATTTGACTCAGAAAAAGCGACTAGCCCAGAAGTACGAGCTGTATTGGAAGCTAGATACAATTTAGATAAGCCGGTATGGGAACAATACACCATTTATATGAAGAATTTATTTCGTGGTGACTGGGGAGTAAGCATGCAGACAGGTAGAGATATCTGGACAACCATCTCCACTAGCTTTTTGGTTAGTGCAAGAATCGGTGGGATTGCAGCAATTGTTGCCATTATTATTGGTATTGTTTTAGGAAGTGTAGCAGCACTTACAAGAAATAGATGGCCGGACCGTCTTATCGTATTTTTTTCGACCATTGCAACTTCCATGCCAAGTTTCGTATTAGCAACTATATTATTATATGTATTTTGCATTCAGCTTGGATGGATATCAGTATGGAGTACATCAAATCAAAATTATATTTTACCAGTAATCTCATTAGCCCTTTACCCAATGGCGTACATTACTAGACTTACAAAAACAAGTATGTTAGATGCATTGGGACAGGATTACATTCGTACCGCTAGAGCAAAGGGAGTCTCAGGTTTAAAGGTTATCTTCAAACACGGACTTCGTAATGCATTAATTCCAGTTGTTACTTATGTTGGTCCAATGATCGCTTTTATTCTTACTGGTTCCTTAGTTGTAGAGAACATATTTACAATTGGTGGTCTTGGAGCTAAGTTCATTACAGCCATTACGAACCGAGATTATCCATTAATTATGGCAACGACTTTATTTTTAGCAATTATCATGGTTATCGCGAACCTTTTAACAGATATTGCTTATAAATTAATCGACCCTAGAATTAAATTGGATTAGGAGGAAGTGTTATGTCAAAGGAAAATGAAATGCCTAAAAAGGCGATTCTAAGTTCCCAAATCGATTTAAGCAAATTCGAATTGGCAACGGACGAAGAAAAAAAGCAACAAGACGTTATGAGTGAGTCCACTACCTTCTTTAAAGATGGTATGAGACGATTAAGGAAAAATCCTCTTGCTATGGCAAGTATTGTAGTACTTATATTAATTTTAGCAATTATCATAGTAGCACCGGCTGTAGTACCTTATGAATATTCAGAAATCATTACGGTGAATGGAATTCGTGATAAGTCTGCGAAGAACTTAGCACCATTTGAATATTCAAAAAATGAACAAGCGTATATTGCAAAGGGCGGAAAAGTATTTCCACATATTTTCGGAACTGATGAAATGTGCCGAGATTATTTTATCCGTGTTGTATATGGAACAAGAGTTTCTTTAGGTGTTGGACTGTTTGCAAGTATCCTTGTATTGATTATTGGTTTGTTTTATGGAGCAATTGCTGGCTATTCAGGGGGAAAAGTAGATCTGATTATGATGAGAATCGTAGATATTATTTATTCCCTGCCAGATTTATTAATGATTATCCTTCTTAGTGTTGTACTTAGAGAGGTATTATCAAACCAAATTAAAGGAACCGTATTTGCTTCCTTGGGAAGTAATATGATTTCGCTGTTTATCGTGTTTGGTTTACTATACTGGGTTGGTATGGCAAGACTAGTACGTGGTCAGGTGTTATCCATTAAACATAACGAATATGTACTTGCATCCAAAGCAATTGGAGCAAAACCAACTCGTATTTTAATGAAACACATCATTCCAAACTGTTTATCCGTAATTATTATTTCTACCGCATTACAGATACCTTCTGCAATCTTTACAGAAAGTTATCTAAGCTTTATTGGACTCGGAGTTCAGGCACCAATGCCTTCCCTTGGTTCTTTAGCTAATGCAGCAAGAAGTGGTTTGCAGAGTTATCCATCCAAATTAATGTTTCCTGCGATTACAATTTGTTTAATTGTATTAGCATTTAACTTATTAGGTGATGGACTTCGTGATGCATTCGATCCAAAGCTTAAGAAATAAAGGAGGGTACGTTATGAGTAGCAAATATATTCTGGAAGTAAAAGATCTGGTTACATCATTCCAGACAGAAAGAGGAGAAGTGAGATCTGTTAATGGTGTATCCTTTAACTTAGAACCATCTAAGACACTTGGTATCGTTGGAGAGAGTGGTTCTGGAAAAAGTGTAACAGCCTACTCTATTATGCAGATCCTAGACTCAAACGGATCCATCAAGAGCGGCGAAATCTTGTACAAAGGTGAAGATATTACAAAATGGAATAAAACTCAGATTGAGGCGTTTCGTGGAAAAAAATGTTCAATCATTTTCCAGGACCCAATGACGAGTTTAAATCCTGTTTATACAGTAGGAAATCAATTGATGGAAGCAATTCTTCTTCATACAGACCGTAATAAAGAACAAGCAAAAGCACGTGCAGTGGAAATGCTTACTTTAGTAGGTGTCAATGAACCGGAAAAACGTTTAAAACAGTATCCATTTGAATTATCGGGCGGTATGAGACAGCGTGTTATGATTGCCATGGCACTTGCTTGTGAACCAGATATTCTGATTGCCGATGAGCCAACAACAGCGCTTGATGTTACGATTCAGGCACAGATTCTGGAACTTATGCAGGATTTACAAAAAAAGTTAGGTATGGCTATTATCATCGTAACCCATGATCTTGGTGTCATTGCAGATATGTGCGATGAAATTATCGTCATGTACGGTGGACGTGTCTGTGAACGAGGAACAGCAGAAGATATCTTCTATCATTCCTGTCATGAATATACAAAGGGACTATTGAAATCCATTCCTTCCGCTAATAACACGAAAGAAAGATTAGTTCCAATTGGAGGGACACCAATCAACCTGTTAAATATGCCAGAAGGATGTGCATTCTGCCCACGATGCAACAATGCCATGAAGATTTGCTTGGAACAGAAGCCAGAGGAGATGCGTATCAGTGATACTCAGTTAGCTAGTTGCTGGTTAAATGTGAAAGCGCAAATGGAAGCAAGTAAAGGAGGCGCTTAAAATGAGTAAATCAGATGAGAAATATTTAGTAGAAGTCAAAAACTTAAAGCAGCACTTTCCAATTCATGCAGGTTTCGGAAAGACGATTCCATTAAAAGCAGTTGATGATGTGTCTTTTGCTATTAAGCCAGGAGAAACATTAGGATTAGTTGGGGAATCCGGATGCGGAAAAACAACTGTGGGACGTACTCTTTTAAGATTATATAAACCAACTTCTGGAGAAGTTTATTTTAACAATGAGCTAGTGACAGACAAAAATATGAGAAGTTTAAGAAAAGAGATGCAGATGGTATTTCAGGACCCATATTCTTCTCTTAACCCTCGTATGACAGTAGAAGATATTATCGGAGAACCTCTTGATGTGCATAAATTATATGCCAACAAGAAAGAACGCCGCGATAAAATCTTAGACTTAATGCAATTAGTTGGATTAAATGCAGAGCATGCAAGAAGATATGCCCATGAATTCTCTGGTGGGCAGAGACAGAGAATCGGAATTGCCCGTGCTCTAGCGGTAAATCCAAAGTTCATCGTATGTGATGAGCCAGTATCCGCACTTGATGTATCCATTCAGGCGCAGGTAATCAATATGTTTGAAGATTTACAACAGAAATTAGGGGTTGCGTATTTATTTATCGCTCATGATTTGCTTGTTGTCCATCATATATCTGACCGTATTGCGGTTATGTATCTTGGTAAAATAGTTGAGATTGCAGATGCAGATGAGTTATATGAAAACCCAATGCATCCATATACACAGTCTTTATTAAGTGCGATTCCAATGCCAGATCCAAAATCAGCAAAGGAACGTAAACGTATCGTTTTGGAAGGCGATGTGCCAAGTCCAATGAATGTACCTAGTGGATGTGCATTCCGTACACGTTGCCGTTATGCTACGGAAGAATGTGCACAGAAATGTCCAACACTTACAGATAGAGGAAATGGACACTTCGTATCCTGTTTTAGAGAAAATTAAAAGTTTTGGTACTTCGTATGAAAAAATGCGGTGTATGCTGCATTCTTTTAATACTTGTATAAAAAAGAATAAGGAGAGAGAGTTATGAAAAAAAGATTTTTATCACTTGCATTAGCAACATGCTTATTCGCAACCATGTTAACTGGCTGTGGAAATAAAAGCAATTCCAATTCTGGCAATGATGAGCCAGCTGTAACAAAAGAAGCATCAAAAACAGATAAAAGCACACTTCGTATTAACTTAGCTTCTGAACCAAAATACCTTGATCCAGCTTTGAATAGCACTGTTGATGGGGGCTGCTTAGCAGTAAACTCATTTGTAGGTTTGTTTACATCAGATGCAGATGGAAAGGTAGTTCCAGCTTTAGCAGAATCTTATCAATTAAGCGATGATAAATTAACATATACATTTAAGTTAAAAGATGGCTTAAAATGGAGTGATGGTTCTGAACTTACAGCAGCAGATTTTGAATATTCATGGAAACGTGCTGCAGATCCAAAAACAGCAGCAGATTATAGTTACTTATTTGATGTATTTGCAAAAGACAAAGATGGTGTTATTGATGTAAAAGCTGATGGCAATACATTGACAGCAAAGGTTAAAGTTCCTTGTACATTTTTCCTTGACCTAGTTGCTTTCCCAACATTCTTGCCAGTACCACAAAAAGCTGTTGAAGCAGCAGATCCAGACGGTAAAAATCCAGGTGCATGGGCACAGGAAGCTGGATTTGTATCCAATGGCGCTTATACACTAAAATCTTGGAAACACAACGAAAACATGGTATATGTGAAAAACCCTAATTACTATGACGCAGAAAATGTTACAGTAGAAAAATTAGAGTTCATGTTATCTGCTGATCAAACTGCAACTTATGCAGCATACAAAGCTGGTGACTTAGACTTTATTGATGCTGTCCCTAATGATGAAACTTCAAGTCTTTTGAACGATAAAGAGTTCCATGTTGCAGACCAGTTAGGTACTTACTTTGTTATATTTAACGTAAACGCAGATCTTTTCAAAGGCAAGACAGCAAAAGAAGCAGCTACAATCCGTGAGGCATTGAGCTTATTAATCGACCGTGATTACATTATCGAAAATATCGGTCAGACTGGTCAGAAAATGGCTACAAGTTTTGTTCCTGAAGGAATGGCTGATGGTAACGGTGGAATTTTCAAATCTGATGAATATGATTACCCAGACAAGGAATCCAATGGATACTTTAGTAAAGAATATGATGCAGATGCAGCAATTAAGAAAGCGGTTGAATTATTATCAAGTGTTGGTTATAAATTCGATGACAACAATAAATTAGACCCATCTACACCAATCACATTTGAGTATGTAATCAATGAAGATACAGGACATCAGGCTATTGCAGAAGCAATTCAGCAGGACTGGGCAAACATTGGTGTTGAATGTACAATTCAGACATCTGAATGGAGTACATTCGTACAAGATCGTAAAGCAGGTAAGTTTACAGTAGCAAGAAATGGCTGGAATGCAGACTTCAATGATCCAATCAATATGCTTGATATGTGGACATCTACTTCAAACAACAATGATGCACAGTTAGGTAAAAATCCTGAAAACAAGGCAACACCAGAATGGACAGAGTACGATGCTTTAATTGAGAAAATTAACAATGAAACAGACTTCGCAAAACGTACAACAATGTTACACCAGGCTGAAGATATGTTAATGTCAACATGGGCTATTTGTCCAATTTACTATTACAATGATGTTTACATGATGAAGAGCAATGTAAGCAATGTTTATGTAACACCATTTGCAATGAAATACTTTATGTATGCAAAAATCAGCTAGTTAGATTAATACTAAATAGTGAATAAAATAAGATATCTTATAACATGGAAGTTGTGTTATAAGATATCTTTTTATGTGTGATTTTGTTGACAAATGTGATGAAAAGGAGTAGTATTGAAATAGAACATATGTTCTTTTTCGAGAATTGTATCAACATATTGTAAAATAGTAATAATATGATATAATAAAAAGAGTTTTGGGTTTGAAAGAATGTGAGGTGGAACAATGGATTATCAAGAGAGAAATTTTATTAACGAATTAACAGAAGCTGTCATAGATCATTATGGCATTCAGATTCCTGTTGAAGATGTGGATGAAGTTGTTTCGAAGATAGGTGGAGAGATTTCTACTGATTATAATCCTGAGACATTGGGAGACGGCTGTATCAGAAAAAACGGAGACAGCTTTATTATAACATTATCACCATTTCAGCCTGATAATAGAAGAAATTTTACAGTAGCTCATGAGCTAGGACACCTGTTTCTTCACATGGGATATGATATAGATGAAGAATTATGGCAGAGACAAGATGTAGAACCTTATAATCGTTATGGTAATACAGAGATGGAATATCAAGCTAACGAATTTGCTGCAGCATTGCTTATGCCAAAGAAGGAATATAAACGGATTATGGATAGGTACACAATAGATAATGTTGTGGAGACATCCAAAGTAGCAGAATATTTTCATGTTTCAGTTGGTGCAGCATCCAACCGAGGAAAGTGGCTAGGGTACTTAGAATGGTAAAAAGTAAGAATGGATTTGATAATAGCAAGCCATTACAGAGGTTTTCGGAGAGTCTTGTGAAGCAGAAACAAGATATGGGAAGCCGAAGAGAAGAACAAGACAACTCAAGGTGGGTTGAATTGTTCTTTTCTTTTGATGTAGTGAATTCATCTGTATATAAAACAATTAACTATTTTGGATGGTCCAGTGTATTATCTTTGTTGTTTCATAAAATTCAGAAACACACGAAAAGTCTGATTCCAGAAGCAGAACTTTGGAGGGTACTGGGAGATGAAGTGATCTTTGTGGCTCGTGTAGAAGACGAGAGCGACATACATATATTTGTGGAAAAGGTATTTGAAATCTTAATTAAGATGATAGGTCAGATAAAAAGCGGAAAATTCTTTGAAGAACTTTCGTCTGACTGTGCTCAACGAGATGTGGATTTAATGAAACTTCAGAATGTGATCTCGCTAAAGGGAGCTGCATGGATTGCAATCATTACCAAGGATGGTAATAAAGAGTTAAAACCTTATGATAATATATTTGAAAAATATAGGGCAAAGGATGATTACGAGATAAATGAATATTTAGGAAATGACATAGATACAGGATTTCGAATTAAGAATAAAACTGAGGATAGGCGTCTTGTAGTGAGTTATGAACTGGCTTACCTCCTTTCATCAAGAACTGACAGTCTATCTTGCTTAAATATAGTTGCATATGATACGTTGAGAGGAATATGGGATGGAGACTTATATCCAATTATCTGGTATCATAATCCCAAGATTTATCACAGCATTGAGTTTCGAGATAGTTTTTATTATAGTGAACGTGAACAAAGTGAAATTGTTAGACGGTATCTGGACAATGAACCAAAGTTTAAATTAGATGAGTTTTTGTACAAAGAGGTAAAAAGGGCGCTAGACAAAATAAAGTTGGATCGAAATTTAACGGAAAAGCTAGAAACAATACGAGAACACATTGTATCAAAAGACCAAATTAATAAAGGATTTAGTCCTTCATTTTTGCTTCAGCTTCATTGTGTGGCTGTTTGCTACCGCCAGATTGATAATCGAATATTAATTATGAAAAGAAGTAAGGAAAGAGATAAGTTCCCGAATAAGTGGGATTTTGGTTGTGCAAAAGCAAATAAGGGGACAAGTTTATCGGAACAGATTGAGAAAGAATACAAAAGTGATTTAGGCATTGATATTGAAGTGGTACTAGATGATTCAAGAGAAGACAGGCAGCCTATTCCAATTGCACTATATCAGATACCAGAGGATGAGTGTCATACACATAAAGGAATTATTACTATTGCGATTATAAATGATAGTAGTAAAATATGTCTTGATAAGAGAAAGTACTCTGAATCTCGCTGGATTGCAGAGAGTGAGGTTGAAAATTTTGTAGAATCAGCAATACCAGATTTTAAAAATACATTAAAAAAAGTGTTTAAGGCTATTAAGGAAATTAATTAAAGGAGTAAAATCATGCAGGAAAGAGATAAGGTACTAGCGTTGCTTAAAGATACGCTGGTAAGGGTGAATTCGTGGCTTACTTTTGCCGAGACAAAGAATGCAGCACTATTAGGGTTTAACGTGGCATTAATTGCTTTTGCATATAAGTTAAAGGTAGATAAAGAAAGCAAATTGCTTTTGAGTATTGTATTTGTAGTTTGCCTTGGAATTGTGCTCCTTGCATTTTTGAGTTTGTGTCCAAAACTATTAAAATATAGACCTCCAAAAACGCGACTTACAGACAGCGATAAGCAAAAAAGTAATCTTTTGTTTTTTGGAGATATAAAGAGATTTACAGAATGTGATTATGTAAAGGAAGTATACAAACGCTATTTAGATAAGGAGATTCGGATGAATGAAATCAGTCGTTTGGAACTGGATATAGCACAGGAAATTATTGTAAATGCCTACATAGCATACAGAAAATACGAATTATTTAGGATAGCTTGTTTTGCAGAGTTAGTATCGGTTGGACTATTGATGAAAATTATAATGTAACATGTGATGAACTTAAAAACGTTACAATGAAAGCAGTAGTTAGGCATACTATAACTTTACAGAAAAGCACAATTCAGAGGTGATGAAGTGAATAAATTTGACATAACAGATAATGATTTTAACCCTACTGTTTTATTTGCATCAAAAAGTAAATTAGTTGGGGATGGTAAATATCATCAGCACGATTATGCAGAACTGACTTGTATATTATCCGGCAAGGGCAAATATCATATAGAAGGAAAGGATTACGAGGTGCAGGCTGGCGATGTGATTATGTGTAATCCCGGCATTAAACATCAAAGTATGGAAGCCAATGAGAAGGAACCAATTGTTGAATTTGTGACAGGATTTATGGATTTTCATTTTATAGGAATGCCTGAAAATGCAATCATCTTAAAAGATGGTGGTTATGTTCTTCGAATGTCTCTAGAAAGCAGACAGGATATAATTAAGCGATGTTATGAGATGGTTGCAGAGTATGAGTCTAATAACTTGGGAAAATATTTTATGCTGAAAGCACAGCTCATGCAGATTATTCTGGTTATTTTAAGAGAAATGCAGCCTGTTACGGAAAAACAGAAATCTTGCCGGTTTGAGTCATATAATAAAAATTATGTTGTGAAGAAAATTATTAGTTACTTAAATGAAAATTACGCTTGTAAAATTTCCTTAGATCAGATCGCACAAAATTTATATTTGAGTCCTGTCTATATATCTAAGCTTTTTAAAGAACAGACAGGGGAATCGCCAATTAATTATTTGATAAAAATTAGACTGGATAAGGCGAAGGAAATGCTTGAAAATGAATCTCATGGAAGTATTCGAAGTGTTGCAAACCAAGTAGGATATGAGGATGTCTACCACTTTAGCAAGCTTTTTAAGAAGTATTATGGAATTTCTCCCTTGAATTATAGTAAGAAAATAGTATTGGACTCCCAAAGGGATGAAAAATAGACAAAAAAGTTACGCGAAAAAGTTATTAATTGTGCATTAAAAAAGCTAATTTTGTGATAAACTAAATATGTTAAATTAGAGATTCGGAAAATAAGGTGTATAGCATGAACCAGTATGATGCCATTTTTGTGAGAAAGTCTGTAAAAAGTTTTAAAACAGATTCTATAAGTGATAGAAATATTAGTCAAATACTTAATTTTGCTAATTATATAACTGACATGTCAGGCAGGAATTCCGTTAATTTTGAGATATGGTCTTGTCAGGATAAGGCGAAAGCGATGGATTATCATTTTTCTGTAAAGGCTCCATATTATTTTGTGTTGTCTGCAGAGGATGAAGAAGATAGTTTCGTTAGTCTTGGTTTTGTCTTAGAACAAGTTGCCTTGTATCTTGTTACCAAGAATTTAGGAAGCTCCTTCGCAGGGTTGCGTAAAGAAAAAAAAGTGAATTCGGATAAATCAAGTAAGATAATGGCTTTCTTAGCATTTGGAATTACAGAGGATGACCAAACATATGCAAGGAAACAACGTTTACTTCCGTTGGAACATATATGTGTGTTTAAGGATAAAGCAGAACAAAATATTAGAGAAATGATTCATGCTGCTGCATTGGCACCATCCAGGATGAACAGTCAGCCATGGCGTTTTGTTGTGGTTAAAAATCGAATTCATGTATTCTGTAAAAGAGAACGAAAAGCGTTTAAAACAGCGTTAGCTGACTGGTATCATGAATTTGATATTGGGATGATGCTTGCACACTTGTTAATTGCTGGTGAGGAACTTTGGTATAATACAGAGATTGTGAAAAGCGAGAATATTGCAGAGAGAGAACTTAAAAATAATATTTATATGTTTACTGTAGTTTTAACTGAACAGCAGTCAGCATTTGAAAAAGAAAAGGATTCTAAATGATGAGCCAAGTGAAAAGCTAATTTTTACTTGGCTTTTAAGATGTCATAAAAAGTTACGTTAAATGTAGCAAAAGTTTAAAAAGAAACATGATTAGGTTGAATTTTTACATGTTGATGTAGAAAACAAATAATTGATGTAGAATGACATTGTAAGAAACAAATTCACATTGTTTTCTTTCATTTGATTTATTTGGGTTTTGATTTGTTT